>JAEZBF010000244.1 GCA_023427545.1 Pseudomonadota bacterium | reverse complement strand
CCTATGCCCCGGTCCCCTTTGTCCGTCGCAATGGCGAGGTGCTGGAGATCGTCGAGCACCCGGACCGCGAGGCGGCCGCTTCGGGCGAGGTGCTCGAACACGATCCGGCGAACCCGCTCCGCGTGCTCGACCGCATCACCGCGTTCCACGGCCAGATGGGCATGTATGTCCGCGCCCTCACCTACATGCTGAGCCACGGCGGGGACGGCCTCGCCCAGGCCGCCAAGGATGCGGTGCTCAACGCCAACTACGTCAAGGCGCGGCTGCAGCAGGTTTTCTCGGTTCCGTTCCCCGACTATCCCTGCATGCACGAGGCTCTGTTCGACGACGACTTCCTCGAGGGCAGCGGCGTAACGACACTGGATTTCGCCAAGGCGATGATCGACGAGGGCTTCCACCCAATGACCATGTACTTCCCGCTGGTGGTACACGGGGCCATGCTGGTGGAACCCACCGAGAGCGAACCCAAGCAGATGCTGGACCACTTCTGCGACGTGATGCTCGAGCTTGCTGCCGATGCCAAGGCCGGCAACGCTGCCCGCTTCACCTCGGCACCCACCCGCGCGCCGCGCCGGCGCCTCGACGAAACCCGAGCCGCGCGTTCGCCGGTCCTGACGTGGGAAAAGCCCACCCCCTTGCCGGAGGCCGCAGAATAGGTCAATGTTACTGACATAAGAGGCGCGCAACCGCGCCTTAAGGAGGCAGCCATGGCAATGACCGGCGAGGTGCTGAAGAATTTCACCTGGCACGCGACATACCGCCAGGGACCGGGCGCCTCGCTCTTCATGGCCCGTCTGGCGCAGGTACTGATCGACAGTCTGACGGAGCGCAGTGCCTTTGGCCGCCGCATCCTCGAGTGGGGCGACACCGCCGGCTCAGATGCGCTCTGCCTTCGCGCCTGCGCGGCGCTGCACGCGCTGGCGCGCACCGGCGAAGTGGTCGAGCTCTCAGCCGTCTATCCTCCCGCCGAGACAACCGACGATGAACTCCGCATCGCAGTCGCAGCCGCGATCGAGGATGCCGATGCATTCCTCGTCGCCTACCTCGACCGGCCGCCGCAGACGAACGAGCCGAACCGCTCCGGTATCGTGCTCGGAGGTTGCCTGCTTGCGGCCGAGCGGTTCGCGCTGCCGCTGCGCGTATACGAGATCGGCGCCAGCGCCGGACTCAACCTGCGCCTCGGCGACTATGGATGTGACCTAGGCAACGGCCGGCGGTGGGGCAGGGCGGATGCCCCGCTCACCGTGCGCACAGAGTGGCGGGGCAACCTGCCACCGCTCGATGCACCGCTGAGGATTGTGCGGGCCGATGGCTGTGACCTGACACCGCTCGATCCCGGCTCCGATGAGGACGCCGCGCGGCTCGTTTCCTACGTCTGGGCCGACCAGTACGAGAGGCTGGAGCGCATGGAGGCGGCGCTGCGCCATGCCCGGCGCGACACCATCCGGGTCAAGCAGGCCAATGCCGCCGACTGGCTCGAACAGCGCCTCGCCAGCCCACCGACCGCCGGGCTGACCCGCTTCATCTTCCACACGATGGTGCTGCAGTATCTCACGGACGTCGACCGCGGCCGCGTCATCGCCGCAATCGAGCAGGCAGGCGCTGAGGCGACGGAGGACACCCCGCTCGCCTGGTTTCGCTTCGAGAATGACTCGATCGACCATGGCAGCGCGCGCGTCGACATGCGCATGTGGCCCGGCGGGGAAGATCGCACGCTGGGTCGCGCCGATTATCACGGCCGCTGGGTGGAGTGGATGTAGCGCAAAGAAAAAGCGGGCCAACTGGCCCGCTTTCCATTCCGTAAGGCCGAAACCTCAGTTCAGCTTGGCGGCGACATCCCTGATCGACTGCTCGACGAGGTCCGATCCCTTGGTCGCCATTTGCTGCTTGAGCAGCACCCGCGCGGCCTCCACCGCAAGGTCGGCGGAACGTGCGCGAACCTCTGCCACGGCTTGGGCCTCGGCCTGTGCGATCTTGTCCTCGACGGCCTTGGTGCGGCGCGCGATCAGCGTGTCGAGCGCGGTGCTCGCATCGGCGGTAAGCCGGAAGGCCTCCTCGCGAGCGGCGAGCACGATGCTCTCGGCTTCCTTCTCGGCTTCCTGCCGCTTGCGGGCGTAGGAATCGAGCAGCGCCTTGGCTTCCGCACGGAGGCGTTCGGCCTCGGTCAGGTCTTCCTCGATCTTGGCGATGCGCTTGTCGAGCGCGCCCGTGATCATCGCGGGCACCTTCAGATAAAGCACCACGGCGAGGAAGACGAAGAGGGCGACGGTCGCCCAGAATGCGGCATCGAACGCCATCGCTTACCCCTTGGCCACTGCGGCGACAGCGTCACGTGCCGCGTTGGCGGAAACTTCGTCGGTGAGCTGGGTGACCAGCGTCTGAGCGATCTCGGCAGCGATCGTGTCGACGTTGGCGAGGGAGGTCGCCTTGCTCGCCGCGATCGAGGCCTCGGCAGTCGCCACCTTTTGGGCGAGCTCGGCCTCGACAGCCGCGCGCTTGCCATCGATGTCAGACTTGATGCTCTGCCGGGTTTCCTCGGCGATGCCGTGAGCCCGCTGCCGGGCTTCCGCCAGAGCAGCCTCGTAGGACGCGATGGCGCGGTCGGTCTCCTGGCGCAGGCGGTCCGCCTCGCGCAAGTCGCCGTCGATCCGCACCCGCCGCTGTTCGAGGATGCCCCCGATGCGTGGCAGAGCCGCACGGCTCATCAGCAGGTAGAGGAAGCCAAAGGTGAGCACGAGCCAGAGGATCTGGCCGGCAAAGCCCGTGGGGTCGAACGGCGGGAACACGCCCGAGGAGGCATGCTCGCCCGCGACCTCTGTCGTGGCGTGGGTTTCCCCGACCGCGTTCTCGACCGCGTGCTCCGCGCCTTGCGCCGCCTGGTCCTCGACCACCGCACCCTGTTGCAGGGCATCGGCGGGCGCAGCCTGGGCCACGATTACGACATTGCTGTTGCCAGCTGCCATCTCATCTCACCTTCAGCGGGTGTGTCGCCGGCCTCAGACTGCGTAGAGCAGCAGGAAGGCGATAACGAGCGAGAAGATGCCCAGCGCTTCGGTCACGGCGAAGCCGAAGATCAGGTTGCTGAACTGGCTGGCGGCCGCGGCCGGGTTGCGCAGCGCACCCGCGAGATAGTTGCCGAAGATCACGCCCACGCCGACACCGGCGCCGCCCATGCCGATACAGGCGATGCCCGCGCCAATCAGCTTTGCTGCATCTGCTTCCATAGTCTTCAGTCTCCTTAATGGATCGAAATCCGGGTTGAACTGGTAGGTGGCCTTAGTGGCCGGGATGGATTGCGTCGTTCAGGTAAACGCAGGTCAGGACGGCAAACACGAAGGCCTGCAGCGCCGCAACCAGAAGCTCGAGGCCGGTGAGTGCCACCGCCATGCCGAACGGCAGGATCGAGACCACGCCCCAGGCGCCGGCGCCGAGCAGCGCCACGACCATGCCGCCGAACACCTTTAGCACGATGTGACCGGCGAGGATGTTGCCCCAGAGACGGAGAGAGTGGCTGATCGGGCGCGACAGGAACGAGATGATCTCGATCGGCACCACGAGCCAGATGATGAACCAGGGGATCCCGGAGGGTACGAAGAGCTTGAGGAACTTCGGACCGTTCCGCATGAAGCCGTAGATGACGACCGTGAAGAACACGAGGAGGGCCAGTAGCACCGTGACGATCAGGTGGCTGGTGACGGTAAAGAAGTAAGGGAACATCCCGAACAGGTTAGCGAACAGGATGAACATGAAGAGGGTGAAGACCAGCGGGAAGAACCGCATGCCCTCGTTGCCCGAGGTGTTCTTGACCATGTTGGCGATGAACTCGTAGCTCATCTCCGCCATCAGCTGCCAGCGCCCAGGGACCAGTGCCCGGCTGCTCGTCGACATCAGCAGGAACAGCCCGATAGCCCCAACGGTGAGGACCATGAACAGGGCCGAGTTGGTAAAGGCAATTTGCTGGCCGCCGACGTCGAATCCCGGGAGCACGTTCCAGAGCTGGAACTGATGGATCGGCTCGATGGGGTTTGCGCTGTGTTCCAAACTTGCCTCTGGCCCTTGTCTATTCGTCGTCGTCGTCTTTGACCGCGGGCGTGCCCGGGGGCACTGCCGTGGCGGCATTCATTTGCGCGGTGGCGCGTACCACATTCAGCACGCCCGCCGCAAACCCGAGCACCAGCAGGATTACTGTTGCCCAGGGGCGCGTCGAAAAGATCGTATCGATCCCGAAGCCGAGCCCCGCTCCTACGACTATGGCCGCGACAAATTCCGAGGCCAGGCGGAAGGCCCCCCCAACTCCGGTCATTTCGCTTTGCCGTCCCTGCTGTGCCGCTGCCTTCTCCGGCGTGTCCTGCCGGGCGCGTGCAATACGCGAGGCGAGGTCGCCGGTAACCGACGGCTCGCCTCTCTTTGGCTCGTCGTCGCGCGGGTCGGCCATTCTTGCTCCCGCTAGGGTTGCGGCTAAGAGGGTCGGACGCTGCTCAAGTCGCGCGCACCATAGTGTCGGACCCCTAGGGTGTCAAGCGCGAGCGAAGTGACTTAAGTGATTGTAAACCCGAGTGTTTTTGTCACGATAAGAGCCTGTGACATTCCGTCAGCCTGACGAGTCGGAGAGTCGGGCACCAGCAGTCTATTCCGCGGCAACGACCGACTGGCGCACCGCGTGGGCGCCGGTGAGGTCGACGGAGACCAGCTGGCTGACGCCGCGTTCCATCATCGTGACGCCGAAGAGCCGGTCGACGCGGCTCATCGTGATGGGGTTGTGAGTGATGACGAGGAAGCGCGTCTCGGTCCGCGCTGCCATCGTGTCGAGCAGATTGCAGAAGCGTTCGACGTTAGCGTCGTCGAGCGGGGCGTCGACTTCATCGAGCACGCAGATCGGCGCCGGGTTTGTCAGGAACACCGCAAAGATCAGGCTCAGCGCGGTGAGTGCCTGCTCGCCGCCCGAGAGCAGCGTCATCGGCGATGGCTTCTTGCCCGGAGGACGAGCGATGATCTCGAGGCCCGCTTCGAGCGGATCATCACTTTCGACGAACTGCAGTTCCGCCGTGCCGCCGTTGAAGAGAGACGTGAAAAGTTCCTGGAAGTGGGCGTTCACGCGCTCGAAGGCTTCGGACAGTCGCGCCCTGCCTTCGCGGTTGAGGCTCTGGATGCCGCCGCGCAGCTTGGCGATCGCCGCGATCAGGTCATCGCGGTCGCCGGTCAGGCTGTCGAGCTTCTGGCGAACCTCCTCGGCCTCGTTCTCGGCCGTCAGGTTGACCCCGCCAAGCCGCTCCCGCTCCGCCTTTAGCCGTTCGACCTTCTGCTCGAGCGCGTGCTCCTCGGGCAGCGCATCCTCCGGCTTGATGCCGGCCGCGGCCGCCGTCTGGTCCGCCGAGATGCCGAGGATTTCGCTGACCTGCCGCTCGACCTGAAGGCGCTGGGCGATGAGCCCCTTCATCCGCTCTTCGATACGAGCGACCTGCTCGCGCGTTCCGGCGAGGCCTTCCGCCGCGAGGCGCAGCGCCTTATCGGATTCGCGGTACACCGTCTGGGCGCCGCCGAGTGCGTCAGAAGCCACCTTGTGTGCCTCGCGCGCGGCGGCGATCTCGTCATCGAGCGCAGCACGGCGCTCCGTGAATGCGTCGGGCGCGCTCGCAAGCGTAGCTAGCTCAACCTGCACCTCGGCGACACGCTCGCCTAGCCTGATGATCTGGCTATCTGCGCCCTCGCGGCGGCGGTGCCATCCGGCGGTCTCAGTGGCGATCTGCTCGGTTCTCGCGGTGCGCAGCCGGGCAGCGGTTTCGAAGCTGCCGAGCTTCAGCCGAGATGCATCCGCCAGCTCGCGGGCGCGGGTCAGCGTCGCCTGCGCACGCTGTGCCTTGGCTGCCGCTTCATCCTCGCTGCCGGCTTCTGCCAGCGCCGCTTCGGCATCGGCTTTCACCGCCTCGGCTTCCGAAAGGCTGGAGGCGAGACGTATGCGCGCCTCCTCGAGCGCGCTGCGGCGCGTGACAAGATCGCCGACCGCCTTCTGTGCACGGTCGAGCTGCTGTTGCGCCGCGGCGATGGAATGCTGCGCCATCCGCGACGCTTCGCGGGCGTGACGCTCCGCCGTACGCGCGGCTTCGAGGGCCAACCTCAGGCGCTCGACGTCGGCCTGGCGCTCATCCCGTTTGGCCTTGGCCGCGGAGATTTCAGTCGCGAGCTCCGCAAGCCGGTTGCGCTGTGCCAGCCGCTCCGCCGCCGCACTCGGTGCGTTTGCAGCCGCGACGAAGCCGTCCCAGCGCCAGAGGTCGCCCTCGCGCGTCACCAGCCGCTGGCCGGGCCGCAGTTGCGATTGCAGCCAGCTGCCCTGGGCCTTGCCAACGACCCCGGTCTGCCCCAGCCGCCGCAGCAGCACGTCACTGCCGCTGACGAATTGCGAGAGCGGCGTAGCACCGATCGGCAGCGGCGGGTCGTCGTCGGCAGGGTAGGGGCCGCTCCAATGCAGCGGCGCGCCATCATGTGCCGGTGCCTCGAGATCCTCGCCGAGCGCGGCGCCGAGCGCGCGCTCGTAGCCCGAAACGACCGTCAGGGAATCTGCGATGGGTGGCCAGAGGCTGCCACCAGCTTTCTGGAGGATGCGGCCGAGGGTCTGCGATTCCGCTTCGAGCCGGGTCAGGGTTGATTCGATCTCCTGCAGCGTTGGCCGGGCGCCGTCGAGCGCCGCCAGCGCCGCGGTGGCCGGTTGCTCCGCCGCGCCCGCCGCGTTATAGGCG
>JAEZBF010000127.1 GCA_023427545.1 Pseudomonadota bacterium | reverse complement strand
GTCCATGATCGCGCCCTTCTGCGGATAGCAGTTGAGGATCTTGGCGATGTTGGTCGAGGTCACCGCGACGAACTCGTTCATCGTCAGCCGGCCGGTCAGCACGCCCTTGGTCCAGAGCACGCTCATGCGATCCTCGAGGCCGCCGGTGCCGTTCGGGATCTTGGCGAAGTTGCCGATGCCGTTGCGCTTCTGCTCGGTGGTGAAGGCGCAGTGGTCGGTGGCGACCACCTGGAGCGATCCCGCCTGCAGCCCGGCCCAGAGCGAATCCTGGTGCTGCTTGTTGCGGAACGGGGGGCTCATCACCCGGCGCGCCGCATAGTCCCAGTCCGCGTTGAAGTACTCGCTCTCGTCGAGCGTCAGGTGCTGGATCAGCGGCTCGCCGAAGACGCGCATCCCCTTCTGGCGCGCCCGGCGGATCGCTTCGTGCGCCTGCTCGCAGGACACGTGCACCACATAGAGCGGCACGCCGACCATGTCGGCGATCATGATCGCGCGGTTGGTCGCTTCGCCCTCCACCTCGGGCGGCCGAGAATACGCGTGCCCTTCCGGCCCGTTGTTGCCCGCATCGAGCAGCTTCTGGGTCATCGCCGCAACGACGTCGCCGTTCTCGGCATGGACCAGCGGCAGGGCGCCGAGGTCCGCGCAGCGCTGGAAGCTCGCGAACATCTCGTCGTCGTTCACCATCAGGCTGCCCTTGTAGGCCATGAAGTGCTTGAACGAGGTGATGCCGCGATCGACGACCTGCGCCATCTCCTCCCAGACCTGCTTGTCCCACCAGGTGATCGCCATGTGGAACGAGTAGTCGCAGGAGGCCTTGGAGGTCTTGTTGTCCCACATCTGCAGTGCCTCGAGCAGGCTCTGCTTGGGGTTGGGCAGGCAGAAGTCGACGACCATCGTCGTGCCGCCCGAGAGCGCTGCGCGCGTGCCGCTCTCGAAATCGTCCGTCGAATACGTCCCCATGAAGGGCATTTCGAGGTGAGTATGCGGATCGATGCCGCCCGGCATGACGTAGCAGCCCGAGGCATCGAGCACGTCGCCATCCTCGAGGTCCGGCCCGATCTCGACGATCTGGCCCTCGTCGACGCGAACGTCGGAACGGAACGATAGGTCGGCGGTCACAACCGTGCCGCCCTTGATGATCGTGGTCATGCTTGCACCTTCATTTCAGTTTGCGGCTGCCATCTTGGGAACGTCCTGGCCGAGGCAGATGGCGCGGGCGTCGAGCTCGACGCCGGTGGCGAGACCGATGAAATTGGCGGCGAGCGCCGGATCGGCCTTGCGCTTGCCGTCGGAAACCGCCTGCATGTCGTTGGCGATCACGGTGAGGAGCTGGAGCGTTTCGGGCTGCCATGCAGCTGCTGTCGCCTCCTCGAGGGCATCCTGCAGCGTCACCGCGGCGGCAAGTATGAGCGCGCCGCTGAAGCCGCCGCCGCCGCGATGGATGGCCGGGAGCACTTCCTTGAGGCGGGTGAGCCCGGCTATTACCCGCGGACAGGCCGATATATCGCCCGGCGGGGTGGCGGGCATTGCCGGAACCACATCGATGCCGCAGCGGATTGTCGCGTTGCCGGCGAGGCTCCCACCGTAGTCGCTGATTGCACGGGCCTCGGCGGTCGCGGTCTTGCCGCCGTTGTCGGCGATCGTCGCGGCGAGATAGCCGAGCTCCGCCAACACGCCGTTGTAATCCTCCGGCCAGCCGGCGGCCGCCGCCGCCTCATCGGCGCGGTTGGTCGCCTCCAACAGGAGCCGCGCGTGCATCTCGGTTGCCGGCCCGTCCGCCAGCGCAATATCGGCGATCACCTGAGAGGTCCAGCTCAGTACCTCTGTCGCCGTGGAGCAGCCGGCATCCTCGGCGCTCGCGGGGGCGGTGATCAGCGCAAGGAGCGCCAGCAGCCAACCGGGCCAGCGCAAAGCGATCACTTGCGGATCTCCATCGCCCGGATCAGCCCGTCCCGCATCTCGTAGACATGATCGAGGTGCTGGTCCCCGAGCAGGTTGCCGGCGCGGTCGCGGACCACCTGGTGGACCCGTACGGCGAGCCGACCGTCGGCCTCCGGGGCGATCGCCAGCGGCTCGACGCTTGGATCGATCTCCGCCCACTGGCGGGTCCAGTAATCGCGCACGGCCCCGTGGCCACGCAGGCGCCCCCCTTCCCAGCCATTTGGCCAGTCGACATCGGGCGAGAGGTGGGCCATCACCGCATCGATCCGCCGAGCATTGAAGTCGGCATACATCGCGCGGAGCACCGCGTCGTCACTCACGCCACAATCTCCGCGGTCTCGAGCACCGCACGCAGCAGCACGTCGGCGCCGGCTGCCGCCCAGTCCTTGCTGATATCCTCGGCCTCGTTGTGGGAAAGACCGTCCACGCAGGGGCACATCACCATCACCGAGGGGGCGACGCGCTGCATCCAGCAGGCGTCGTGCCCGGCGCCCGAGATGATGTTCATGTGGCTGTAGCCGAGGTCTTCCGCCGCCTTGCGCACATTGGCGACGAGTCCGGGGTCGAAGGTCACCGGGTCGAAGTGGCCGACCGGCTCGATCGCACAGCCGACGCCGAGCGCCTCGGCAATCTTGGGCGCCTCGGCCTCGATACGCGCGCGCATGCCGTCGAGCTTGGCCTGTTCCGGCGAGCGGATATCGACGGTGAAGACCACCTTGCCGGGCAGCACGTTGCGCGAATTGGGGGAAAAGAACATCTGCCCCACGCCGCCCACCGCGCCGGGCTGGTTCTCCATCGCGACGGTGTGGACCATTTCGAGGATCCGGGCCATGACGAGCCCGGCATTGACGCGCATGTTCATAGGCGTCGAGCCGGTGTGGGCTTCCTTGCCGGTCAGGGTGAACTCGAGCCACCACAGGCCCTGCCCGTGCGTGACGACGCCGATCTGCTTGTTCTCGGCCTCGAGGATCGGCCCCTGCTCGATGTGGTACTCGAAATAGGCGTGCATCTTGCGCGCACCCACCTCTTCGTCGCCGACCCAGCCGATGCGCTTGAGCTCATCGCCGAAGCTCTTGCCCTCGGGGTCCTTGCGGCCATAGGCGTAGTCGAGCGTGTGGATGCCGGCGAAGACGCCGGACGCCAGCATGGCCGGGGCGAACCGCGCGCCCTCCTCGTTGGTCCAGTTCACCACGACGATCGGGTGCTTGGTCCTGATGTCGAGGTCGTTGAGCGTGCGGACCAGCTCGAGCCCGGAGAGCACGCCGAGAACGCCATCGTAGCGCCCGCCGGTCGGCTGCGTATCGAGGTGCGATCCGACGTAGACCGGCAGCGCGTTGGGGTCGGTGCCCTCGCGGCGCGCGAACATCGTGCCCATCCGGTCGACGCCCAGCGTCAGCCCCGCCGCCTCGCACCAGCGCTTGAACAGGTGCCGCCCCTCGTTGTCGGCATCAGTCAACGTCTGCCGGTTCGACCCCCCGGCAACCCCCGGCCCGATCTCCGCCAGCTCGTGGATCGAGTCCCACAGCCGGTCGGGGTTGATGCGCAGGTTTTCACCGGAGAAGGGCATGGCTCAGTCTTCCTTCCCCTCTCCCGCGGTGCGGGAGAGGGTGGCGGGCGCGAAGCGCACGCCGGGTGAGGGGATGCCGGCAAGCACGTCCCGCAGCACCTGCAGCGTCCCCCATAGATTGCGGGTCACATCGGTATTCCAGAAGCGCAGGACGGAGTAGCCGGCGGTATTGGGAAAGCGGTCGCGGGCAGCATCCCGCAGAGATCCGGAGTGTTGGCCACCATCGACCTCCACGATCAGCCGCGCTTCACGACAGGCGAAGTCGGCAAAGAAGGGGCCAACCGGGTGCTGGCGGATGAACTTGTACCCGTCGACATGGCGATTGCGCAGGTGCGCCCAAAGGAGGCGCTCAGCTTCAGTGCTCAACGACCGCAGGGCACGCGATCGTTTCGTCGCATCAGGAGCTTTGCCAACGCCCCTCACCCGGCGCTTCGCGCCACCCTCTCCCGCCCGCGGGAGAGGGGAAGCAGCGGCAGGCTCGGCGCCCTCTTCCCCTCTCCCGCTCGCGGGAGAGGGTGTCGAGCGCAGCGAGACGGGTGAGGGTCCGAGCTCCATTCCTACTTCGCGCTCGGGAAGCTGAATTCCGCGCCGCTCTTGATCCCGGCCGGCCAGCGCGTCGTCACCGTCTTCAGCCGTGTGTAGAAGTGCACCCCCTCTGGCCCATAAATCGCGTGGTCGCCGAAGATCGAGCGCTTCCAGCCGCCGAAGGAGTGGTAGGCGACCGGCACCGGGATCGGCACGTTGATGCCCACCATTCCGACCTCGATCTTGTCGGCGAACTCGCGGGCGGCGTCGCCGTCGCGGGTGAAGATTGCGGTGCCGTTGGCATATTCGTGGCCGTGGATCAGGTCCACCGCCTCCTGGTAGTTCTGGGCGCGGACCACCGAGAGCACCGGCCCGAAAATCTCCTCGCGGTAGATCTTCATGTCGGGCTTTACCCGGTCGAACAGCGTGCCACCGACATAGTAGCCGCCTTCGTAGCCCTGGAGGGAGAAGCCGCGGCCATCGACCACCAGCTCGGCGCCCGCCGCGACGCCTTCGTCGATGTAGCCCACGATCTTGTCGCGCTGGGCCTTGGAGACGATCGGGCCCATCTCGGCGTCCTTGTCGGTCGCCGGGCCGATCTTGAGGCTCTCGACCCGCGGCTTGAGCTTGCGGATCAGCGTATCGGCGGTCGCCTCGCCCACCGGCACGGCCACCGAGATCGCCATGCAGCGCTCGCCCGCCGAGCCATAGCCGGCGCCCATCAGCGCATCTGCCGCCTGGTCCATATCGGCGTCGGGCATGACGATCATGTGGTTCTTGGCGCCGCCCAGCGCCTGGACGCGCTTACCGGCCCTTGTGCCGCGCTGGTAGACGTACTCGGCGATCGGCGTCGAGCCGACGAAGCTCACCGCCTTGATGTCGGGATGGTCGAGGATGTGGTCGACCGCTTCC
>JAEZBF010000077.1 GCA_023427545.1 Pseudomonadota bacterium | reverse complement strand
CCCGTGCTGCGGGACGCTGCGCCGGGCCTGGGCAGCGTCAGCCTCAACGCCAACGACCGGATCACCGACGTGCGTCGCGTGCCGCTGCTGTGGAGCGACGGCACGCACGTGCTGCCGACGCTTTCGGTGGAGGCGCTGCGGCTTGCCCTGGGGGTTTCCACCCTGGTGGTGCTCGGGGAGACCTCGGGGCAGGGCTACGTCCAGGCCCTGCGGATTGGCCAGATCAGCGTCCCCACCACGCCGACCGGCGATCTCTGGCTGCACTACCGCATTCCCGACCCCAAGCTCTACGTCTCGGCCGGGGCCGTGCTCTCGGACAGCTACCGGAACTTGGCGCCGCTGTTCGAAGGCCACATCGTGCTGATCGGCACCTCCGCCAGCGGACTGGTGGACATCCACGGCACGGCGCTGGGCAACCTGCCCGGCGTTTCAATCCACGCCCAGGCGATCGAGCAGATGATCGCGGGCAAGTACCTGCAGCGCAGCGACTGGGTGTCCGGCCTCGAAATCCTCGGCTTCGTCATCTGCGGTTTTGCTCTGGTCCTGGTCGTGCTCCGGCTCGGGCCCAAGGCCGGCCTATTGGCAGGTGGGGCGCTGGTCGCCGGGATCGTTGCGCTGAGCTGGCTGAGCTTTGCCGGACCGGGGGTGATGATCGACCCCAGCTTCCCCCTCGTCGGGGCGACCCTCACCTACACCGCGATGGTGTTCTTCCAGTTCGCGATCACCGATGCCGACAAGCGTCAGATCCGCCGGGCCTTCGGGCACTACGTGTCGCCGGCCCTGCTGGGCGAGATCGAGCGCAGCGGCCAGCTGACGCTCGGCGGCGAGGTGCGCGACCTGACGGTGATGTTCTGCGACGTGCGCGGCTTTACCCCGCTCTCCGAAGTGCTGCCGCCCAAGCGCATGCTGGCGGTGCTCAATACGTTGTTCGGCGCGCTGGGCGACGAGATCATCAAGCGCTACGGCACGATCGACAAGTTCGTGGGCGACGCGGTGATGGCGTTCTGGAACGCGCCGATCGATGTGCCCAACCATTGCCTGCGCGCCTGCGAGGCGGCGTTGGGCATGCGACGGCGGCTGGCCGTGCTCAACGCCGAGGACGGCTTCGGGCTCAAGGCCGAGCGGGGCCCCGACGCCAAGCTCGCCGCCGGCATCGGCATCGCGACCGGCTCGGCCCTGGTGGGCAACATGGGGCTCGAGAGCCGGTTCGACTATTCGTGCATCGGCGACACGGTGAACACGGCCTCCCGGGTCGAGAGCGGCTGCAAGGAAACCCGCTACGACGTGCTGGTGACCGGGCCGGTGCGGCAGGCGGCAGCGGAACTCGCGTTCCTCTATGGCGGGGCGCTGAGCATGAAGGGCAAGAGCCACCGAGAGCCGGTATTCCTGCTGGTCGGCGATGGCGTGCTGGCGCAGAGCGAGAAGTTCAAGGCGCTGAACGCGGCGCACGAGGCGGCGGTGACGTGCCTGCAGTCGGGCGGGGATGCACGCGAGGCGATCGCCCAGTGCACTGAGCTCGCCCGCGAAATCGAACCGGGGCTGCTGGGTTTCTACGAAGGAATGGCGGGCCGGCCGGAGGACTTTGCTGCGGGCGTGGCGCGGTAGGCTTGCCGCATCTCCGCGATCTCCGCGAGTGCGGTGTTGAAGGCCGTCCAGTTGTCGTGGTCGGCAATGGGCGCCCAGAGCGCCTCCATCTCATCGATCAGCATGGTGCGCGCGGTTTTTCGCGCGAAGTACGGATGGCCGAGGTTGGCTTCGGCGGAGGTGCTGTGCGCCTCGAGCGCTGCGCGGAAGGGCGCGAAGGCATCGCCTGTGTACTGGGCAGCGATGGGACTGCGGGCGGCGCGGTCTTCGCTGAGGAGGCCGCCACGCCAGTCGAAGAAGACCTGCTCGAACGGGGCGTGGCTGTCGTGCAGGAACGAGAACAGCGCCGCAACGAGCTCGCCGTCGGCCTCCGGGCTGACGGGAGCCAGGCCGAGGCGCTCGAGGATGGCGGTCGCGATCTCCTGCTGGAACGCCGGCCAGTAGGTGTTGAGCGCGGGCTCAAGCGTGTCCTTGTTCCCGATCGGCAGCAGGGTCTCGGCGAGGCGCGTGAGATTCCAGCCCAGCGCATCGGGCTGCCGGCCGAAGGCATAGAGCCCGCTCTCGTCGAAATAGGCGGCGGTGAAAGCCGGATCGTAGGTGGGCAGGAAGCGCCACGGGCCGTAGTCGAAGCTCTCGCCGGTGATGTTGATGTTGTCCGTGTTGAGCACGCCGTGCACGAACCCGGCGGCGAGCCAACGCGCGCCGGTGCGGGCGACCCGGCCGGCAACCTCGGCCATGAAGGCGGCGGCGCGCTCCGCCTGCGTCTCGCGCTGCAGATGCGGCATGTAGGTCTCGATGCTGTAGTCGAGCAGCCGCGCGAGGCTTTCCGTGTCGCGTAGGGCGGCGAGGCGCTGGAACGTGCCGATGCGGATATGGCTGTGGCTCAGCCGGACCAGCACCGCGCCGCGGGTGGGGGAGGGCTCGTCGTGGCGCTCGAGCTCCTCGCCGGTTTCGATCAGCGAGAACGATTTGGACGTGTCGACGCCCAGCGCTTCGAGCATTTCGGTCGCGAGGACCTCGCGTACCCCGCCCTTGAGGGTGAGGCGGCCATCGGCGCCGCGCGACCAGGGGGTGCGGCCGGAGCCCTTGGTGGCGAGATCGAGCAGGCGCCCGTCTTCAGGGTCGTGGAGCTGGGCGAAGAGAAAGCCGCGGCCGTCGCCGAGGTCCGGGTTGTAAAACTGGAACTGGTGGCCGTGGTAGCGCAGCGCCAGCGGCGTCTCGAGGCTGCCGGGCAGCGGGACGAAACGGCCGAAGTGATCGACCCAGGTTGCTTCCTCGAGTTCGCCGAGGCCGACGCGCTCGGCCCACCGCTGGTTGCGGTAGCGCAGCACGTGGGCGGGGAAGCGGGCGGGCTGGACCTCGTCGTAGAACTCCGCGCCGAGGCTCAGGTGGCTGGTCGAGGGCTGGAAAATGGCGTGAGGCACACGGACCTCGGGGTTCGACAAGCTTACCATGAGGTTCTTCGCGGAGCCTCAGTAGACCTCATGGCGCGCCTGTCGAGCCATGAGATCGTGCCTCTCGCTAACGCCTAAAGACGCCGACTATTTCCACGTGGGTCGAATAGGCGAACTGATCCACCGGGGTGACGGTCTCGAGGCGCCAGCCGGCCGCGGTCAGGATGGCGGCGTCGCGCGCGAAAGTCTTCGGGTCGCATGAGACATAGACGATGGTGCGCAGCTTCGTGCGCGCGAGTTCGCGCACCTGCGCTTCGGCGCCGGCCCGGGGCGGATCCAGGACGGCGGCGTCAAAGCCGGCCAGCTCGGCCGGTGCGTAGGGATTGCGAAAGAGGTCGCGGGCGAGCGCGGTGACCGGCTTCAGCCCCTGCGTGTTGCGGACCGCCTTCTGCAGCGCAGCGATAGCGGGTCCGTCGCTGTCGGCTGCGGTGACCTTCGCGCGCTCGGCAAGGCGCAGGGCGAACGGGCCGACGCCGCAGAAGAGATCGAGCACTGTTTTCGCCTTGCCGATCCCGGAGAGAACCAGCGCGCTCAGCGCCTCCTCCGCCGCGGCGGTCGCCTGCAGGAAGCTGCCGGGCGGCAGCTCGACATTGGCCTTGCCCATCCGAACGGTTGGTATTGCGCTTTGCCACACGAGCTCATTGCCAAGCGACAAGCGGGCGAACCGGAAGCGCGTACCCAGCTCTACGAGGCGGCGCGGGTCTGCCCGCTTCTCCGGCCGGACGACGACATCGATGCCGGTGTCCGTAGCGGTGAAACCGACGTCGCAGTGGCCGGCGACGGCCTGGGCGGCGCGGGCGATGTCGGGCGCAGCAGCGAGAGTGGGCGTGAGGATGGGGCAGCGGTCGAGGTCGCGCAGCTGATGCGAGCGGGGCGCCATGAAACCGGCGCCCGCACGGGTCGCGTGCAAGGTGGCGCGGCGCCGTCCCTCCCCCTGCGCATCGAGCAGCGGAGCGACCGCCGTTTCGATCCCGAGGCGGCGCAACGGAACTTCGACGAGGCCGTGCTTGAAGTCGGCATAGAGGGCGGGTGACAGGTGCTGCAGGGCGCAGCCGCCGCAGAAGGTGAAGTGGCCGCAGAACGGCGCGCTGCGCCCAGGCGACGGTGTGTCGATGGACAGTAGCGTAGTGCCGTCAGGCCCGAGGGTGACGGTGTCGCCCGGATGGGTGAACGGCAAATATAGGCGCCCGCCCGCGTGCTCGGCGATGCCTTCGCCGTGCTGGCCGAGCGCGGTGATCGTTAGGGTGGTCATGCGGGAGATATAGGTGCCCCGACGTCGTGGTTCGACAAGCTCACCATGAGGTCCTCACAAGCGCAGCAGTAGCCCTCATGGTGAGCCGGTCGAACCACTGAGGCATGTATCCACTCAGGCGGGGCGGCTGACTTTCTCGAGCAGGCTCACCAGCGACACGAACGGAATGCCGGCGTGCTCGGACAGTCCGGTCGCGCAGGTCGAGACGGTCGAGATGCCGATCTTGCAGTCGGGCGGTATCTCGGACTTCACGAACCGGGTGGCGTGGGCGTTGAGCTCGGGCACGAACAGGCCCTTGTCGCCGGCATAACCGCAGCACTGAAGCGATTGCAGCACGACAACGCGCTCGGCCATGGCGCGGGCCAGCGCCTCGGTCGCCGCAGGCTCGCCGAGCCGCTGGGCCGAGCAGTTGTGGTGCACGGCGACGGCCGGCACCTTCTGCGTGATCGTGAGATAAGGCAGCACCTGGGCCAGCAGGAACTCGGAGCTGTCGAGAGCTGCGCCACCGTGCGCGCGCATGTGCTTGGCGCAGGTCGAGGCGTCGGTCACCACCGGGAACCGGCCGTCGCCCGACAACGCCGCGAGCTCCTCGTCCAGCCGGCTGCCGACGCGCGCCGCCTCCTCAGGGAAGCCCTTGCTCTCGAAGGGCTGTCCGCAGCACTGGCCGTTGAGGTGTTCGGGCATGATCGGGTGGAACCCCGCCCGCCGCAGCAGTTCGAGCATGGCCGCGGGCGTATCGAGCACGCCCGCCTCACTGGATGGAGCGCCGAACATGCGAGTCGCGCAGGACGGGAAGTAGACGATGCGGCCGCGGGGGGCATTGCTCGCGACAGGGCCATTCGGTGGTACCCTTGGTCCGCGGCGCAGCGCCTGGCTGACGCGTGGTACCCGCTCGCCGGTCAGCTTACGGGCGGTGCGCGCGATCGTGTCGGTGGCGCCGCTGCCGATCACCTTTCGGGCAAGCGCCTGCACGCCCACGCCGGACTTCATCATTGTCTCCACCGCGCCGGTGTGATCGGCGACGAACCGGGCCTGCTTGCGCTCGCCGTCGGTGCGGCGGCGGGCGCGTTCGTGCAGCACCATCGTGCCGGTCTCGATCCCCACCGGGCAGCGCTGGGCGCAGACGTTGCCGGCAGCGCAGGTCGCAAGGCCGGCGTAGCCGAAATCCTGCTCAAGCGCCTCGAGCAGCTCCGGGTCTTCGCCGGTCTGGCGCAGGCGCGCGCGCTCGCGGGTGACCGCGATGCGCTGGCGCGGGGTCATCGTCAGCCCGGCCGACGGGCAGGCCGGTTCGCAGAAGCCGCACTCGATGCAGAGGTCGATGATCGGATCGGCCAGCGGCATCAGCTTCAGGTGCTTGATGTGAACGTCGGGATGGGGGTTCAGCAGCACGCCGGGATTGAGCAGGCCTTCGGGATCGAAGAGCCGCTTGATGCGCTGCATCAGCCGGTAGGCGGTGCTGCCCCACTCGGCCTCGACGAAGGGTGCGATGGCGCGGCCGGTGCCGTGCTCGGCCTTGAGGCTGCCGCCGTAGCGGATCGAGACGAACTCGGCGAGCGCCTTGGAGAACCGGTCGAACCTCTCGGCCGACCCGGCCTCCATGAAGTTGTCGCTCATCTGGAAGTGGAGGTTGCCGGCAAGGGCGTGGCCGAAGATGACGGCATCTTCGTAGCCGTAGTCGTCGAGCAGCTTGCGCATGTCGATGACGAAGTCGGCGAGCCGGTCGATCGGCGCCGCCACATCCTCGGTCAGCATCGACGTGCCCTTGGGCCGAGCCGCCCCGCTCGAAGTGAAGAAGCCCTTGCGCACGTCCCAAAGGGCGTCGTGCTTGGCCTTGTCCACCGTGAAATCGATATGGGTCGCGCCTTCCTCGGAAAGGATGGCGACCGCCTTCTCCACCTCGACCTGCAGCATTTCCGCGGTCGGCGCGGAGACATCGATCAGCACGGCTGGGGAGGTCTCGGTAAAGTAGGGCACGTAGGGCCGGATCGCCGGCACGTTCTCGACCGTCGCCAGTGCACGCCGCTCGATGTATTCGGCCGCCGTCACGCCGGTAGTCGACTGCACGCCGTCGTTGGCGAGCCGGGAAATGGCGCGGGCGCAGGAATGCGGGTCGGGGAACACCACCAGGTCGGTCGCCTGGTGCGGGTGCTCGTCGATGGTGCGGTATGTCACCTCGGAAACGAAACCGAGGGTCCCTTCCGAGCCGACGATCAGGTGGATGAGGATGTCGATCGGGTCGCGGAAATCGAGCAGCGCGTTGAGCGAATAGCCGACGGTGTTCTTGATCCGGTACTTCCGCCGGATCAGCTCGACCAGCTCGGCGTCGGCGGTCACCTCATGGTGCAGCTTGTCGAGTTCGGCAAGCAGTTCGGCGTGGGAGGTGCGGAACGCCGCAACGGATGCCGCATCGCCCGTATCGAGCACGGTGCCGTCGGTGAGCATGACCCGCAGCCGGATCATGGTGTGGTAGGTGTTGTAGGCAACGCCGCAGCACATGCCCGAAGAGTTGTTGTTGACGACGCCGCCGATCTTGCAGGTCGCCTGGCTAGCGGGATCGGGACCGAGCTTCTTGTTGAACGGCTTAAGCGCCTTGTTGGCGTTGGCGACGATGATGGCTGGTCCGAGGGTGATGCGCTCGCCCTGGTCGAAGATCTGCATCTTGCGCCAGCCGTCGCCGAGCACCGCCAGCACGCCGTCGGTGATCGCCTGGCCCGAGAGCGACGTTCCGGCCGCGCGGAAGGTCAGCGGCAGCCGCTCGGCTCGGGCCGCCTCGATGACGGCGCGGACATCGTCTTCGCTGTTGACGATCACGACGACGGCTGGAACCAGCCGGTAGGAACTGGCGTCGCCCGAATAGGCGTAGGTCATCAGCGGATCGGTCATGATGCGGTCGGCACGGATCGTTCCGCTCAGCCGTGAAACAACGCCGGCCGCAGCATCGGCACGATCGACGGCGATGGGCGCCATTCTGTTCAAGGGCTCGATCCTCCTATGCGCGCGATCGTATAGCATCGAACGGTTCGAAAAAGGACAGTGAACCTGTCCGACGAACCTTGATATTATGGCTATGCCACCTCACCCTGCGCACTCCCGCGGGAGAGGATGAGGAGCATGCCCATGGGCACATTCAACGGCAACGGCAAGGTTCCGGGACCGCTTGGCTTCGGTGCGGCGCCGCTCGGCTCGATGAACGTGGTCGTCTCCGAGGAAGACGCGGAGGCAACGATCTCGGCGGCCTGGGACGCCGGCATCCGCTACTTCGATACAGCGCCGTTCTACGGCTACGGGCTCTCCGAGCACCGCCTCGGCCAGGGGCTGCGGTGGCGCCCGCGCGAGGAGTTCGTGCTCTCGACCAAGGTGGGGCGACTGCTGCGGCCGCATCCCGCCGGCAACCCCAACCCGGACAACTGGCGTGGCGGCCTGCCGTTCAAGCCGGAGTTCGACTACAGCTACGATGGCGCGATGCGCTCGTTCGAGGACAGCCTGCAGCGGCTGAGCCTGCCGCGCATCGACATTGCCTTCATCCACGACATCGACCGCGGCGCGCACAAGGACGCGTACGACACCCTGGCGCCGCAGGCGGTGGAGGGCGCCTATCGCGCACTCGATGCGCTACGTGCCCAGGGAGTCGTGAGCGGTATCGGCGTCGGCATCAACGATGTCGAGGCGCCGGTCTATTTCCTCAAGCGCTGCAAGCTCGATTACGTGCTGATGGCGTCGCGCTACACGCTGCTCGAGCAGGGCGCACTGGCCGAGGTCCTGCCGCTCTGCCTGGAGCAGGGGGTGAAGGTGATCATCGGCGGGCCCTACAATTCCGGCATTCTCGCAACCGGGGTGAAAAGCGGTACCGCCCGCTACGACTATGGCCGGGCACCGGCAGAGAAGATCGAACGGGCGGGGCGGATCGAGGCGGTATGCGACCGATTCGGCGTGCCGTTGCCGGCTGCGGCGCTGCAGTTCCCGCTCGCGCATGCGGCGGTCGCGGCGGTCATCCCCGGTGCGATTTCGGCCGATGAGGTGCGGCGCAACGTCGAACTGATGCGCCGGCCTATCCCCGGCGAGTTCTGGGCGGCGCTGAAGCAAGAGGGCCTGTTGCCGGAAGAGGCCCCGGTGCCGGCCGGAGGTTAGCCGGCACCGGAGCGAATCGTCAGACGTCGATGTCGTCGGACTCCTGGCCGAGCTCGCGGATCTCGCGGGCGGCACGGTCGAGGATGCTGGCGAGGCGGCGCTGCGTCTCCTCGTCGGATTGCACAGCCTCGGCGATCGCCGCCTTGAGGGCGCGGCGAGCTTCGTTCACCTCGGGCAGCACGCCCGGGATATCGCGGTCCGCACCGCCTTCGCGGCCGCCGCGGCGCATGCGCTCGCCGTTCTCGGCGAACTTCTCGCGCATCTCGGCCCAGCGATGGCCGATCTTGCCGAGGTAGTCGAGCGTCGACTGCACCGCGGCACGATTGTCCGCGAGGTGCGTGCGGCCTTCGTCGGTGATGGCGTAGGCCTTCTTGTTGCCATCGGCGCTGGAGGTAACGTAGCCGGCTTCCTCGAGGAAGGTCAGGGCCGGGTAAACGACGCCCGGCGAGGGGGAATAGAAGCCCGCCGTCTTGTCTTCGATCGCCTTGATGAGGTCGTAGCCGTGCCGCGGCTGCTGCTCGATGAGGTAGAGCGCGAGCAACCGGACGTCGCCGCTCGCCAGCATGCGGCCGATCCGGAAATTGCCTTCGAGGCCATCGAAGTTGGGCATGCCGCCCCAGCCGCCAAATCCGCGGAAGCCGCGCCGGGCAAACTGCTCGAAACGCCGCCAGCCGTCGCGCAGGTGCGGGGGGACATCGTGGGGGCCGTGGTGGGGATGGTCGTGGTCATGTGGGGGCATGATGTGTCTCCGATATGTCTTAGGTGACGTGAAACATGCGCCCACGGGAAGGCAGGTTCAAGATAGCTCGCGATATATTTTATGGCGTGTGTGCGGGCTTCGCTCGTCACGGGTCATTCCCGCGAAAGCGGGAACCTCCGTTCCAAACCTCCAGGCCGAACAACAGAGATTCCCGCGTCCGCGGGAATGACCCTGTGGGCATCGAAAGGCCATGGAACCAGCTAATCCGATATGGCCGCGATATATCTCTCGACCGACGCGGCAAGCCGCGCCTTGCCGTCCTGTGGCACCACGCGGTCCCACCAGCCGCCGTAGATGCGATCGAACGCATACGGCGCGACTGCGCCGGTGATGCGGCGGACGGTGCGGGCGTTCACCGGGATCGCGTTGGGGTAGGAGTACATGAACGTCATCCAGCGCGGGTCGGGGTTGACCATGATCGTGTCGGCGGTCATCAGCACGCCTTTGCCGCCGGCGCCGCCGGCCCAGTGGAGGACCGTGCTGCCGGCGAAGTGACCGCCGCAGCGGACCAGCGTGATGCCGCCGCCGAGGTCGAGCGTCTCGCCGGACCAGTGGTCCACGTTTGCGCCGGGGTTCATCACCCATTGCCGGTCGGCTTCGTGGAGGTGGATCGGCACACCGCCGAAGCGCTCGGACCAGGTGACCATCGTCGAATAGAAGTGCGGGTGCGATATCGCCATCGCGCGGAGGCCACCGCGGGCGCGGATCGCGTCCACCGCGGCGTCCGAGCAGAGCGCGGTGCAGTCCCAGAGCACGCCGCCTTCGGGTGCGGCGATGAATAGCGCGCGCTGGCCGATCGCAACCTGCGGGCTGGTGCCGATGCCGAGCAGCCCGGGCTCGAGCTCGCGGATATCGTTGGCGTGGCTTTGCAGCAGCGCCTCGTGCGTGATCCAGCCCTGTCCGGCCGGGTTCACATACTGCCGCTCCTCGTTGCAGATGCGGCATGCGGCCGGCGGCTCAGGGCTGGGCGCATATTGCACGCCGCAGGTGGTGCAGATGTATGAGACCAATTACGCCCCTCCCATCGATGCTGCCGATGCTATAGCGCAGGCGCTGCCATCGCGCAGCCCACCCGCCCGCTCCTCCGGAAGTCCGTTCTCAAGTGTTCGATGCCCTGCTCAACTCGGTGCTGCCCGTCTTTGCGATGGTCGGCATCGGCGCCCTCTGCCGATACTTCGGGTGGTTTGCCCAGTCGGAGGCGAACGCGCTCAGCAAGTTCGTCTATTTCATCGCGGGGCCGGTGCTGCTCTTCCGGCTGGTCTCGACGGTCGATCTGGCGCAGTTCAACGTGCTGTTCATCGGCTCCTACCTGCTCGCCGAGATGATCGTCTACGTGCTGGCCTACCTGCTGTTCCGCCGCGTGTTCAGACGGGACGTGCGCGAAAGCATCCTGCTGGGCATGACGTCGGTCTTTGCCAATCACGTGCTCTACCTGCTGCCGATCGCGATCTACCAGTTCGGCGAGGAGCGGGCGGCGACGATCGTCACCTTCATCGCCGGCGACCTGGTCGTGATCTACGGCGCGACGCTGATGCTGCTCGACGCTACAGAGCCGGGGAAGGGCAGGGCTTCGGTCGCGGGCGTTGCGGGCCGGATGGCGACGAACCCGCAGCTGATCGCGCTGGCGCTCGGCCTCTGCGCCAAGGCGCTGAACATCCCGATCGGCGGGGGTGTTGCGGTGTTCGCCCAGTTCCTCTCGGGTGCGGCGTCGCCGGCCTCGCTGTTCGCGCTCGGCATCGTGCTGATGAGCCAGCGCGCGATGGGCGACCTCAGGATCTCGTTCGCCGCGGCGGGGCTCAAGCTCATCGCCATGCCTGCGGTGGCGGCGGCGCTGCTGCTCCTGGTCTTCCGCCAGCCGGTGGAGTCGGCAGGCCTGACGCTGCTGATCTCTTCGGCACCGTGCGGCGTCATGACCTTCGTTCTGGCGCTGCGCTACAACGTGCCTTCGGAAAACATCGGCCGCGCCGTGCTGATCGCGACGCTGCTCTCCACGGTGTCCGTGTCGCTGATGCTGCAGGCTATCTAGAACGAAAAAGCCCGGCGCGACGGCCGGGCTTTTGCACGATCGATGATGCGGCCAGCTTACTCGGCGGCAGTCTGCTCGCCGGCTGCAGCCTCGGCAGCGTCCTTTTCGGCGAGCTCCTTGGCCAGCGCCTCGGCAGCGGCGACCTTCTCGGCCTCGCGCGCATCCTTGGCCTGCTGGGCGGCCTCGCGCTCGTTCTCCTGCAGCTTGCGGGTACGCGCGTTGGTCGACTCGAAGATACGGGCCGACTTACCGCGACGATCGCGCAGGTAGTAGAGCTTGGCGCGGCGGACCTTGCCGCGGCGGACGACTTCGATGCGGTCGATATTGGGCGACAGCACCGGGAAGACGCGCTCGACGCCCTCGCCGTAGCTGATCTTGCGGACGGTGAAGCTCTCCATCAGGCCACTGCCCGAGCGGGCTATGACGATGCCCTCGTAGGCCTGGAGGCGTTCCTTTTCACCTTCACGGACCTTCACCCAGACCTTGACGGTATCGCCATGGGTGAAGTCGGGGGTGGCTCGGCGCGACTGCAGGGCTTCGACCTGCTCGCGATTGATCTCTGCGATCACGTTGTTCATGACGATCCGTCCTGATCTTTTCAATGGAGCGATTGCCCGAGGACTTAGCCTCGCTCGCCCGGTCTTGGTTGCACGGAGGGTTTTAGTTTGCGCGGCGTATAGATGAAGTTGGCCGGAGTGTCTAGGGTTGAGGACCGCTGAGGGCGTGTCACTGCCCACGCCGGCAATGAAACCGGCAGGCTCGCGGAGCCTAGAGCCAGCCGGCCAGCAGTCCCACGCCGCCCAGCGCAAACACGCCGCTGCCGATCCGAGCGATCGCCCTGCCGTGCTTGCCCACCGCCTTGCCGACAGCCAGCGTTGCGCCAAGGCCAACCGCATGCAGCAGGGCCGTGGCGGCGACGAAGCCAAGGGCGAACTCGAGGCCGGAGGCGCCAACCGGCATCTCGGCGCCGTGCGCCTGACCGTGGAACAGCGCGAACGCACCGACGAGGCTCATCGCGGCGGCGACCGGCATCGAGCGCCCGCTCGCGGCAACGGCGCCGATCACGATCGAGGACAGTGCGATGCCGAGCTCGACATAGGGCAGGCCGATCCCGGCACTGCCGGCGGCGAAGCCCGCCACCATCATCAGCACGAAGCTGAGCGGGACGAGGAACAGCGCGCGGCCGCCGAGCACTGCTGCAAAAGCGCCGACCGCCAGCATCGCCAGCACGTGGTCGAGCCCGGCCATGGGATGGGCGAAGCCCGAGGCGAGACCGCCGGCATCGGCGTGCCCGGTATGGGCGTAGGCAGCGGTCGGAACGATGAAAAGAAGCAGGGTCAGGATCGCGCGCATGGTTGCACCTCGGGGCGGGATGTTTCCCGATTTGTGTCAGGTCTCCTGCCCGACCGCAACCGGATGAAACAGCTCAGGTCCGGTGACGTGCTGCCGCGGTTGGGCTAAGTCATGCCCACGCCACCCATCATTCAGCTATCTCGCCCGCCATCCGGGCCGTCACTGGACATCAGCCGATGAGAACCACATTCCGCGCCGCACTTGCCGCAACCCTGCTGCTTGCCGTCACTCCTGGCCTTGCCGTAGCCCACGAGGGCCTTCTCCACGAAGGCTGCGACCCGGCGGCCACGTTCACGTCCGGCCCGATCACCGTGTCGGGCGCCTTCACGCGCGCCATGCCGCCCAACGCGCCGAGCGCCGGGGGCTACCTGACCATCAACAATGCCGGCACCATGCCCGACCGGCTGCTCGGCGCCACGAGCGAAGCCGCCGGGGCGGTCGATCTCCACGAGATGAAGATGGAAGGCGAGATGATGAAGATGGCTCCGGTCGCGGGCGGTCTCGAGATCCCGGCCGGCGGCAGTGTCAGCCTCGTGCCCGGCAATGGCTACCACCTGATGCTTACCAACATCGGCGTGCCCTTCGAGGAAGGCCAATGCGTGGAGGTAACGCTCAAGTTCGAGGCCGCGGGCGAGCTGCCGGTCGTGCTCTCGATCGGCCCGGTCACCGCCAGCGCGCCACCCGAGCACCGCATGGACGCCAAGATGGACCCGAACATGAAGATGTGAGGGTGCACCTCGCTGGTCATGGCTTCGGGCGAGGGGCGAAAGTCTGCCCCGGACACCTCTCCCCTGGCGGAGAGATCGTTGGAGGCCGGGTGAGGCGGCCTTTGCCGACGGCCGCGGTGTTCCCTCAGTCCTTCAGATCCACCCATGTCGGTGCGTGGTCGCTCGCGTTCTCCCGGCCGCGCACATCTTTGTCCACCCCCGCAGACTTGAGCTTCTTCGCCAGCCCCTTGCTCAGCAGCAGGTGGTCGAGCCGCAGCCCCGCGTCGCGCTCCCAGCGGTTCCGCATGTAGTCCCAGAACGTGTAGATCGTCTCGTGGGGGTGCGTTTTGCGCAGCGCGTCGGTCCACCCCTGGGCGAGGAGGCGGGCGTAGGCCTCGCGCGGCGCAGGCTGGACCAGAGCGTTGGTCTTGTACGAGCTGGTTTCGTAGATGTCGGCTTGCGTGGGCACCACGTTGTAGTCGCCGGCGAGCACCACCGGCAGGCCGGAATTCCAGAGATCCTGCGCGTGGGCGATCAGCCGCTCGAACCATCGCAGCTTGTAGTCGAACTTGGGGCCGGGCTGCGGATTGCCGTTGGGCAGGTAGATCGAGGCGATGAGGATACCGTTGACCGCCGCTTCGATGTAGCGGGCGTGGTCGTCCCTGGGGTCGCCGGGCAGCTCGTTGCGGGTCAGCACCGGCTCCGCGCCGCGCGCGAGTATGGCAACGCCGTTCCATGACTTCTGGCCGCGCCACACGGCCCCGTAGCCCGCAGCCTCGATGGCGGTGCGCGGAAAATCGCGGTCGGTGGCCTTGAGCTCCTGCAGGCAGACGACGTCCGGCTCCGCTTCCTCCAGCCACTCGAGCAAGTTGGCGAGCCGCTTGTTGACGTTGTTGATGTTGAAGGTCGCGATCTTCACCGGAGCGAGGTCAGCCCCTCGGCGAAGCTGCGCACCGCCCGGGCCATGGTCGCGAGGTGCTGCGCGGCGGTGAAGCCGGAGACGGACTTGCGCGGGCGGAGATCATGGTCGCCATCCTCGAGCCAGAGCAGGTCGATTGCGGGGGAGAGCCCGTAGGTCTCGACCTCCTCTCGGCTGCCGAACTCGTCGCGGGTGCCGTGAACGATCAGCGCTGGGCACGTCAGCGTCTGCAGGTGCCTGGTCCGTAGTTGCGTCGGCCGGCCCGGCGGATGGAAGGGGTAGCCCAGGCAGACGAGGCCCTGAACCTGCCCGTCGGCGTGGAGCTTGTCCGCCACCATGCTCGCTACCCGCCCGCCCATCGACTTGCCGCCGATCAGGAGCTTGCCGTGTGCGCCCAGGGTAGCGACCGCGGCCTCGTACTCCGGCATCACCGTTTCCGCCTTGGGCGGCGGCCTGCGCTCGCCATCTCGACGGGCAGCCATGTAGGCGAACTCGAAGCGCGCGACGCGCAGCCCTTCCACAGCTAGCGCTGTGGCGGCCTGGATCATGGAATTGCTGTCCATTGGCGCGCCCGCGCCATGGGCAAGCATAATGGTGATCGCCGCGTCCTCGGGGCCGTCGAAGAGGAAGTTCATGCGGTCCGGCCGGAGAGCACCAGGTCGGCATAGCGGATGCCGCGGGTCGCGCGCCGCGCCCATTCGCTGTCCTTGTCGAGCTCGAGGTAGCGGCTCCACCAGCGACGCGCCTCGCCCAGGTTGCCGGCTTCGTATTCGAGCGTTGCGAGGTTGTAGACCGGGTCGGCATAGGCCGGATCGATCGCGATCGCCTTGACCAGGTGCTCGCGGGCAATCGCCGGCCGTCCCTCGGCGGCGAGCAGGGCGGCGTAGTTGAACCAGGCCTCGACGAAGCCCGGGTCGCGCTTGATCGCGTCCATATAGGCGGTCGCGGCTTCCTCCGGGTGCCCCGCGGCGCGAAGGCAGTTGCCGCGGTTGAAGGCGGCGACCGAGTCCGATGGATCGAGGGCAAGACAGCGGCCGTACCATGCGGCGGCCTCGGCGAACCGCTCCTCGGCTTCCGCCTCCTCGGCCTCGGCAAACAGCACGTCGGGGTCGTCGTCCTCGGGCTCGCCGAGCGGCAGCAGGTGCTGGCCGTCCAGT
The DNA here is from genome assembly GCA_023427545.1 of Pseudomonadota bacterium. Lineage (GTDB taxonomy): Bacteria > Pseudomonadota > Alphaproteobacteria > Rhizobiales > Devosiaceae > JAEZBF01. The sequence continues at coordinate 2,096 of JAEZBF010000077.1, read as the reverse complement.
TCGCTGAGGGTCTCGCCGCGGCGGGCGTAGATGCTGAGCTTTCCCTTGTGCAGCGACAGCGCGGTCAGCGAGGCGACCGGACCGGCCTGGTGGATGGAGCGGGCAACCGCCCCCCAGGTCGCGCCGCCGGCGATCAGCCCGGCATACTTGCGCGACAGGATGAGGTCGCGGAACGAGAAGGGCTCGGCCTCACGCTCGAACGCGTCAAACAAGGCGAGGAGGTCGAAGTCACGCTCGGAGAGGCCGGACTGCTCGATCAGCGCGCGGCGGGTGAGCTCGGCGCCCTCGACAGCGGGGAGCAGTCCCAGGGCGCGGAGGAATCCGTTCTCGCCGAGGAGCTTTTTGCCGGCCACGGCGTCATAGCGCGCCTCGATCTCGGATTCGGGGCGGCGGGAAACAAGGGTACGGCCGAAGACGACGTGGGAGGTGCCGCGCTGCAGGCCGCGCCGGAGCTTGCCACCCTGCTTTTCGACCTCGCGCGCAGCGAGGCGCCGCGGAAAGGCGGCGAGCGCGCCGAAGATACCGAATGCCGCGCCCGCTACCCGCAACCTAGGCCGACTTCCGTTTGGGCGGCGCCTTGGCCGCGGTTGCCGCTACCGACTTGGCCGGAGCCGCCTTGCCCTTTGCGGGCGCCTTCGTCCGGGCGGCAGGCTTTTCCTCTTCCTCGGCGGGAGTCGCCTTGGTCTTGGACTTGCTCGGGGCCGGCGGCTTGGCCTGGCCGAGGCTCGCCTTGAGCGCATCCATGAGGTTGACGACGTTGCCGCGCTCGGGCGCTGCCGCAAAGACCGGCGTCTGGCCCTTGAGCTTGGCGCGGATCATCTCGAGAAGGGCCGCCTCGTAACGGTCCTCGTAATTCTTGGGCTCGAAATGGGTGACCTTCTGCTCGATCAGCTTGCTCGCAAGCTCGAGCATTTCCGGGTCGATCTTGGTGTCCGGGATGTCGTCGAAGTAGTCGGCCGTGCCGCGCACCTCGTTGGGGTTGCGCAGCGTCGCAACCAGCATGCCCTTGCCGCGCGGAGAAATGGCAACCACGCGTTCGCGCGAACTCATGACGATGCGCGCAATGGCGATCTTGTTCTCGCGCTTCATGGCTTCCCGCAGCACGACGAAGGTTTCGTCGGCCATCTTGCCGTCGGGCGCGAGGTAGTAGGGCGCGTCCATATAGACCACGTCGACCTCGTCGGCATCGACGAAGGCCTCGATGTTCATGGTGTGGCTCGCCTCGATCCGCACGGCGTCGAGATCGGTCTCATCGATCACCACGTACTGGTTCTTCTCGTATTCATAACCCTTCACCAGGTCGGAGCGCTCGACCAGTCCCAGTTCGGGGTCGACCGGCTTCATGTTGATCCGATTCTTGGTGTCCTTGTGGAGAAGATTGAAGCTCACCCGCTCCGACGCGCTGGTCGCGGGGTAGAGCCGCACCGGGCAGCTCACGAGGGAAAGCTTGATGTAACCCTTCCAGCTCGAGCGGGGCGCCATGATCGTCTTCTCCTACGCGACGGGTACTACTTCTCAGCCTTTGGATACTGGCCTGAGGTCCCTTGCGAACTCATTGATGTTCGCCCAGGGGTCGCCAGTCTTGGTTAACAAGGCGGGCAATGTAGAATAGTTGAAATCGGCTGGAGCGTCGATGGCGCTTAGGTCGTCCCAGCTCACCGGGGCCGAAGCGGTGAGTCCGGGCCGGGCACGTAGCGAGTATGCCGACGCCGCCGTTGCGGTCCGCGCGTTGCGGTGGATGTCGATGAAGATCCGCCGCGTGCGGCGGTTCTTGGCCATGTTGGCAGTGAACGTGTCCGGGTTCTCGGCCGCAAGGATACCTGCGATGACGCCGGTATTTGCGTGCACCTCCTTCCACTCGCGGGTGGGGGTGAGCGGGCAGACGATGTGGATGCCCTTGCCGCCCGTCGTCTTGACGAACGGCACCAATGCAAACCGGCGCGTCAGCTGCTCGCGGACGTGGAACGCCGCCTCGACGATCTCGCGCCACTCCATCCCCTCGCCGGGGTCGAGGTCGAAGGTGATGCGGTCGGGATGTTCGATGTCGTCGCGATGACAACCCCAGGCGTGGAACTCGACAATGCCGAATTGCGCCA
>JAEZBF010000040.1 GCA_023427545.1 Pseudomonadota bacterium | reverse complement strand
TGGTGGGGGTCGTTGGTTCGAGTCCAATCGCGCCTACCAAATACGGTAGAGAAGAAAGCACCTGGCGGCGACGTCAGGTGTTTTTTTTCGTCTGCGCCGGCCAGCGGACGACACGCGAGCCAGGGTTCCGATCATGACGACACCCCTGAACGACACCGTCAGCGAGATCTACCGCCAGGACAGCCGGCGCGTGTTCTCCACGCTGGTGCGCCTGCTCGGCAGCTTCGATGCGGCCGAGGATGCGTTGCACGACGCCTTCATCGCCGCGTCCGAACAATGGCCGGCGCAGGGCGTTCCGGCCAATCCGGTGGCGTGGCTGGTGTCGGCGGGCCGCTTCAAGGCCATCGACCCCCTGCGGCGGGACCGGCGCTTCGTGGCCGGCGACGATGCCCAGGGCTTGATCGATTCGGTGGCCGACGAGGCACCCGGCTGGGAACAGCGCGGGGACGAACGCGAGGCCATCGAGGACGACCGCCTGCGCCTCGTCTTCACCTGCTGCCACCCGAGCCTTGCGGAGGAGGCGCGCATCGCGCTTACGCTGCGCGAGGTCTGCGGCCTGACGACCGAGGCGATTGCCCGCGCCTTCCTCGTGCCGGCGCCGACGCTGGCCCAGAGGATCGTCCGCGCCAAGACGAAGATCCGCAACGCCGGCATTCCCTACGAAGTCCCGGACGAGGACGAGCTGGACGATCGGCTGGAAGTGGTGCTCGCAGCCATCTACCTGGTCTTCAGTGAGGGCTATTCCACTCAGGCCACAGAGATCGCGGACGAAGCGATCCGCCTTGGCCGGCTGCTTGTCGAGTTCATGCCGCGGCCCGAAGTCCTGGGGCTCCTGGCCCTCATGCTACTGCACGATTCCCGCAGGGCCGCTCGCTTGGGGCCCAACGGGGACGCGCTGCTCATCGGGGAGCAGGACACCGCGCTTTGGGACCGTCGGCAAATCGCGGAAGGCGCGGCGCTGGTGCGGCGCAGCATGGCGGGTCCGGAGATCGGTCATTACGCGATCCAGGCCGCCATCGCCCTTGAGCACACTCGTCGACCAATCGACTGGAGCGAGGTCACGCGCCTCTACCGCCTGCTCGTAAGCGCCGACCCCTCCCCCGTCGTGCGGCTCAACCAGGCGGTCGCCATCGCCATGCACGAGGGCCCCGCGAACGCCCTGCCGCTGGTCGAAGCCCTGATTGGAAGCGAGCTCGTGGGCTACCATCTTGCTCATGCCGCCCGCGCCGACCTCTGCCGCCGCCTGGGCCGCAGCGGTGAGGCGCGCGAGGCCTATGAGCAGGCGTTGCGGCTTGCGACAAGCGAGCCGGACCGCCGGTTCTTGCTGAGGCGAATCAGCGAGTTAAGCGCCTGAAGCTGCGGGTTGGCTTACATTTGCATTGCGAGATTGCGGCCTGCGATCTATATTGTCTGTGTTCCCCTCAGCGTTAGGCCTTGAGGCGGGCGGTCCGGAAGCTCCCGGCCGCAGCGAGAGAGAGATTTTGCTATGGCGACCACCCTTTTGATGCCCAAGGCGACCGCCGTCTGGCTAGTCGACAACACCTCATTGAGCTTCGAGCAGATCGCCGCCTTTTGTGGCTTGCATCCCCTCGAGGTGCAGGGCGTCGCCGACGGCGATGTCGCCGGCGGTATCATGGGCGTCAACCCGATACAGAACGGGCAGCTCACCCGCGAGGAAATCCAGAAGGCCGAGGCCGATCCGAACTACCGGATGAAGATCTCGGATCCCAAGGTCCGCGTCGCCCAGGCCAAGCGTAAGGGCCCGCGCTACACCCCCATCTCGCGCCGTAACGAGCGCCCCAACGCCATCAAGTGGCTGCTGCGCAACCATCCCGAGATGAAGGACGCCCAGATCATGCGTCTCGTCGGCACCACCAAGTCGACCATCGACGCGGTGCGCGACGGCACCCACTGGAACAACGCCAACATCTCGCCAATGGACCCGGTTACGCTCGGCCTCTGCAGCCAGATCGACCTCGACGTCGAGGTCAAGCGCGCGAGCAAGGGTCAGCCGGGCGACGAAGTGCCCGAGGAAGGCACCATGCTGATGACCGCCGAGGAAGCCCTCGCGACCGCCAACGGCCGCACCGGCTCCACCGGCCCCGCCGCGGACACCCGCCGTACGGAGCAGGACGAACAGCTTGACGCCGATTCCGTGTTCGCCAAACTGAAATCGCTCAAGGGCGACTCCACCACACCCTAGTTATTGCTCTCCAACATCGCGAGCAGCCTGCCCCCATGGAATCCAATCTGCTGCTCGCGATTTTCGTCCTCCTGGCGGCGACGGTGGCGCTCGTGCCCCTCGCCAACTGGGTCGGGCTGGGCGGCATTGTCGGCTATCTCGCCGCCGGCGTGATCATCGGGCCCTATGGCCTGGGGCTGGTCTCGGACACCGAAACCATCCACACCGTCGCCGATTACGGCGTCATCCTCATGCTCTTCCTCATCGGCCTCGAGCTGCAGCCGCGCGAGCTCTGGCGCATGCGCCAACGCCTGCTCGGACTTGGCGTGACGCAGCTCGTCCTCACAGCGCTCTGCATCGGCTGGCTGGTGACGGTGCTCGGCGCCACCTGGCAGGCCGGCATCATCGTCGGCCTCGCGCTCGCGATGTCCTCGACCGCCATCGCCATGCAGTCGCTGGCCCAGCGCAACATCGTCAAGAGCGAGACCGGCCGCGGCGCCCTCGCCGTGCTCCTGGTGCAGGATGTCGCGGTGATCCCCGTGCTCGCCGCCATTCCGCTGATCGTTGCGAGCCGCGGCAGCCCCGCCGAAGCGATCGGCGACGGACTGACCACCGCCGTCGACGCCATCGGCAGCGCCACCGGCTGGATGGACGGCCTCGAGCTCGTCGCGGTGTTTATCGCCGCGCTGCTCGCCGGCCGCTTCATCATCCGCCCGATGATGACCTTCATCGCCGCCGCCGGCGCCCGCGAGGCCTTCACCGCGCTGGCGCTCGGCATCGTGATCGGCACCACGCTGATCATGCAGGCGCTCGGCCTCTCGCCAGCGCTCGGCGCCTTCCTCGGCGGCGTACTGCTGGCGGACAGCGAGTACCGCCACGAGCTCCAGAGCAACCTCGAGCCGTTCAAGGGCCTGCTGCTCGGCCTCTTCTTCATCTCCGTGGGCGTCTCGGTCGCCTTCGGCGTCATTGCCCAGGCGCCCATGACCGTGCTGGCCGGCGTCGTCGCGCTCGTCTGCATTAAGATCGCCGTGCTCTACGGCATCTGCACCGCGCTCCGCCTCAACGTCAGCGATCGCCTGCTGCTCGCGATCCTGCTCAGCCAGGCGGGCGAGTTCGCCTTCGTGATCTTCCAGTTCGCCCGCACCGAAGGCAACTTCGCCTCCGTCGACTTCGACATGCTCACGGTCGTGGTTGCCATCTCCATGGCGACGACCCCGCTCCTTCTGCTCCTCTTCGACAAGCTGGTCGCGCCCCGCCTGCACCGCCGCTGGGAAGAGGAACCGTCCCAGGAGCAGATCGACTCGCGCCGCAAGGTGATCGTCCTCGGCTATGGCCGCTTCGGCCAGATCGTCACGCGCATGCTGCGCACCCAGGGCTTCGAGCTCACGCTGATCGACGACGATCCGGGTCAGATCGCGCTGGTCCGCCGCTTCGGCGTCAAGGTTTTCTACGGCGATGGCACCAACCTCGGCATGCTCCGCTCGGCCGGCGTCGCCGAAGCGCAAATGGTGGTGATCGCGGTTGCCGGGCGGGAGCGCATCACCACTATCGCCGAGCTCGTGCGCCGGGCCTTCCCGCACGTCAAGATCGCCGCCCGCGCCGTCGATCGCGCCCACGCCCACGACCTGATGACGCTGGGCGTCGACGTCTTCGAGCGCGAGACCTTCCGCTCCGCCATCGGCCTTGGCGAACGTGCCCTCGTCGCCCTTGGCATCGAGCGGGACAACGCCCACGAGATCGCCGAGGCTTTCGTCGCCCACGACGTCAAGCTCCTCGAGGACTCTTACGCCCTCCGGCATGACCGGGAGGCCTATCTTGGCTTCGTGCGCGCCTCCACGGAGTTGCTCGAGTCGGTCCTGCGTGCCGACCGCGAGCACGGCAGGCGTCCGGAACAGTCCCCCACGCCGCCGGCCGAAGAGCCGGTTGACAAGCGCGCACCGGCACCTTCCGAGTAGCGCCCTCTCCTCCGCGTCTCCCGCCACATGATCGATCCGCTGTTCTGGACCATCGCGGTCCTTGCCGTCTTCATCGTAGCGATGTCCAAGTCGGGCCTGCCGGTGCCCGGCATGATGGCAGTGCCGATGCTCATCCTGGTCATGCCCGCGCGCGAT
>JAEZBF010000038.1 GCA_023427545.1 Pseudomonadota bacterium | reverse complement strand
CAGGATCTCGCCGACTGGATGGGCGCCGCGGCGACGCTGACGGCGGCCGACAGCGGCGGCGGCTCTTTCGACGAGATGTATCCGCTGCTCTACCGGCGGCTCGCGGCAGTCAATCCGGGCAAACCGCTGCCGCTCGCCACCGCTGCGGCGACCCTCGAATACCGGGGCCAGTTCGACACGTTCGATGCGCTGGGTGAAGACGATGCGCGGCGGCTGTTCGGGTTCTTCGCCGGTCGCGGCCTGATTGATGCCGATCCCGGACGGCGGCCTGATCCCGCCCCCGCTGCAACGCCCTTCGATGCGACTGAGATCGTGCGGGTACCAGCTCCGGGACTGATTGCCTACCGCGTGGAGCTCGGCGAGCACGTGCTGCAGGGCCAGCCGATCGCGGACCTGATCGCGCTCGATGGAGAGGGCGCCTTTGTCGACCGCACGCCGATCCTTGCCGGCACCAACGGCTTCATCCTGACCCGCACGCTTTACAAGTACGTCACCCGCGGCGCTGGAATCGCCAAGATCGTGGGTACTTCGCCCCTTCCTGGCCGCCGCGGCTACCTGCTCGAGGACTAGGCTGCGCCCACGCCGAACTCTGCGTGCTCGATCGCCTTCATCACGCCACGCAGCTCCGCCAGCCCCTTGAGGCGGCCGATGATCGGATAACCGGGCTGCGTCCGGCGTTTCAGGTCGTCCACGATGTCCTGTCCGTGGTCGGGCCGCATCGGGATCTGATGATCCGCACGGCCGGCGGCCTTGCGACTGCGCTCCTCTTTCACAATCGCCGCGATAAGCGCCACCATATCGGTGTCGCCGCCAAGGTGCTCGGCCTCGAAGAAGGAGCTGACCTGATCGCTGTTGTCGCGCTTGACGTTGCGCAGGTGGATGAAGTGCACGCGATCGCCCAGCCGGGTCATCATTCCCGGCAGGTCGTTGTCCGGCCGCGCGCCGAGCGAACCCGAGCAGAGCGTCATGCCGTTTGCCGGGCTGTCGACCGCCTTGAGGATGGCGGCGTAGTCGGTCTCGGTCGACATTATCCGCGGCAGGCCGAGCAGAGCAAACGGTGGATCGTCCGGGTGGCAGCAGAGGCGGAGTCCGAGCTTTTCGGCGACTGGAACGACCTCTGAGAGGAAGTCGATGAAATGCGACCTGAGTTGGTCGGGAGAGATGTTTCCGTACTCGCTCAGATGGTCGCGGACGCCTTCAAGCGAAAGATGCTCGGTTGAGCCCGGCAAGCCCATCGTGACGTTCCGGGCGAGCTGCTGCTTGCGGTCTTCCGGCATGTCGGCGAAGCGCTTCGCGGCAGCGTCGGTCACCGCATTGGTGTAGTCGCCCTCGGCGCCCGGACGCTGAAGGACGTGGATGTCGAAGGCGGCGAAATCGACGACATCGAAACGCATGCAGGTGCCGCCGTTGGGCAGCTCCCAGCGCAGATCGGTGCGCGTCCAGTCGAGGACGGGCATGAAGTTGTAGCAGATCACCTCGATGCCGGCGGCGGCGACGTTGCGCAGGCTTTCCCTGTAATTGGCGATGTGGGTGCGCCACTCGCCCTTTTGCTTCTTGATGTCCTCCGAAACCGGCAGGCTCTCGATTACGTCCCACTTGAGGCCGGACGGCACGCCGTCGGAGCGCCGTCCCACCTCACCCTGCCTTTTGGCGATCTCCTCGGGCGACCACACGACACCATTGGGAACGTGGTGCAGCGCGGTGACCACGCCCTCTGCACCGGCCTGGACGATATCTTCGATCTTGGCAACGTCGGGGGGGCCGAACCAGCGCCAGGTTTGTTTCATTCGATTTTCTCCAGGCGTCAGCCGCCGAAGGCGAGGTTGGGTAGCCAGAGCACGATCTGCGGCATGAATGTAAGGACCGCGATAAGTGCGCATACGGCGGCGATGAATGGGATCGACTCGATGCTGTACTCCTCGATCGACACGTCCATGAGGGCGCAAACCGCAAACATCGCTGATCCCGACGGCCACGTCATGCCCCCAAGGGTGACGATCGACATCATAAGGATGCCGAAATGCACCGGGTCCATCCCCACCTGGGTGATGATCGGGACGAAAATCGGCGTCAACAGCAGCACCATGACGGTGCTGTCGAGAGCGAGACCCGCGACGAGCAGGAACAACAGGATCACCAGCACGATCATGTTCGGATCCGTGATGCCGGTGAGCATCCACCCGGCCAGTTGCTGGGGCACCTGCAGGTAGATCGTGGCGAAGCCGATCATCCCTGAGAGCAGGATGATCAGCATGATCAGCCCGACGTCCGAGGTAGCCTGGGCGAAAGCCTTCCACACCTTGGCGAAGGTCAGCTCGCGATGGGCGAGGAAGCCGATCACCAGAGCGTAAACGACCGCGAAGGCGCCGACTTCCGAGGGTGTGAACAGCCCGCCCCGGATCGCGAGCACCAGGGCGACAGGAAAGAACAGGGCCCACTTGGCTTCCCAGGTGGCAATGGCCAGCGCCTTGAAGGTCGGCTTGGCGCTGTCGGCTACCACGTACTTGCGCTTTTTGGCGATGACGTAGGTCGTGACCATCAGCACGAGCATCATCAGCAGGCCGGGGATGACGCCGGCGAGGAACAGCCGTCCGATGGAGACGTCGCCCACGTACCCGTAGAGGATGAGGCCGATGGACGGCGGGATGGTTGCGGTGATGAGCGACCCTACCGCGATGGCCGCGGCCGAAAAGCCCTTGCCGTAGCCCTTCTGGATCATCGTCGGCCCGAGAACGCGGGCTTCCATCGCGGCATCGGCAACTGCGGAGCCCGCCACGCCGCCCATCAGCGTGGACAACAGGATCGCGACCTGCGCGAGGCCGCCCGACATCCAACCCACCGCGATGAGCGATATCTTGAGCAGGCGGCCGGTGATGCCGCTCTCGTTCATCAGGTGCCCGGCAAGGACGAAGAACGGCACCGCCAGCAGCGGGAAGCTCTGGCTCATGGTGGCGATCTTCTGCACCCCGATCGACATCGGCATGCCGGGCGTCGTTGTGAAGAAGATGAAGCCGGCGATGCCCGTCGCGAATGCGACCGGCATGCCAACCACCATCAGGACGACGAAAACAATGGAGATGAGCGCCACGTCAGAGCTCCAGGGGTGCCGGCGCGTCCTTCTCGGACGCGGTGCGGGTGTAGACGAGCAGGCCCTTGTCGCGGCCGCGCCAGGCCATGATCATGTTGTAGAGCAGCGAGATGGCGAGCAGCGCGCTGCCGACCGGAACGGCCGCGGTCACCCAGGCGTAGGACAGGGTGCTATCCCCGAAGGTCCGCTGGCGATTGAGCCAGGCGAGCTCGAAACCCTGCTTTACGAGGATTGCCAGGAAGATCAGCGTCAGGACGGAGCAGATCAGCTCGACCCAGAGCCGGGGAACGTAGGGAAGGCGGGCGGCGATGACTTCCATGCCGAGGTGCGATTTCTCGCGCATGGCACGGCAGGCACCCAGCATGCACAGCCAGATGAAGAGCAGCTGCGCCATGTCGATGGACCACGTCAGCGGGTGGCCGAAGAATCGCAGGATCGCCGCTGTGAAGACGAGACCGGTGATCGTCGCGAGCAGCGCGATGCAGATCGCGAGCTCGACCAGGGACAGGCGCTTGAGGAACATGGATGAAGATCCCGGCCGGGGAGCAGGTATTACTCCCCGGCCCTAGTCTGAGGACGTCGTGCGGGGCTATTCGGCGGCGATCCTCTGAACGGCGTCGCGCAGGTCGCCGTAGCCCAGCTTGTCGTAGACCCCTGCCGTCGCGTCCTTGAACACCTGCACGTCGGGGGTGCTGACGGTCATGCCGTGGCCCTTGAGCTCTTCCTCGATGGCAGCGAGGGCGTCCCGGGTGCCGTAGGAACCTACGTCGCCGGCCTTGAGGGCTTCGTCGCGCAGGACCTTCTGCAGGTCGGCGGGCAGGCTGTCATACCAGGCACCGCTGGTCACCATGCCCGTGATCAGGTTGATGTGGCCGGTCTTGGTCAGGAACTTGGTGACTTCCCAGAGCTTCTGGCCCCGTCCGGCGGGCAGCTGCGATTCGGTGGCGTCGATGACGTTCTGCTGCAGCGCAGAATAGACTTCGGCGGCCGGCATAGGCGTCGGAGTGGCGCCCATCGCGGTCACTGTCTCGATCCACACGGGCGAGCCGATCGTGCGCATACGCACACCGGCGAGATCGGCTGGGGTTGCGACTGGCTTGTTGGTCCAGACTTGACGTTCGCCCTGCCACCAGTTGAAGCTCAGAACCTGCAGCTGCGCTTCGTCGTGGAGCTTGGTCACCCACTCCTCGAACAGCGGCGACACGGCGACCTTGCGAACGCCGTCGTAGCCGTTCGCCAGGTAAGGCGCGCCCATGATGCCGAATTCCTTGACGTAGTTCGACAGCCGGCCGCCATCGACGATGACCGCCACCGGCGCGCCGGCACGCGCCTGCTCGAGCACGTCCTCATCCGGGCCAAGCTGGCTGTTGGGGAACAGCTTGACCTCGATCTTGCCGCCGCTCGCTTCGGCGACGCCGGCAACGAAGCTCTCGAGCCCCTTGTAGAGCGGATCGCTCGTCGCGAGCGCGGTGTTGACGCTCAGCGTATAGTCGGCAGCCCAGGCGGGCGCGGCCGATAGCACCATTGCCCCAGCCGCAAGCAGCGTCGTCAGTGACGTCAGTTTCATGAGGTCCCTCCAAATGATCGGCCGCGATCGTTCACCGGCCGGTTGGCAGGGACGCTAGTATGGTAGTATGTTCGAGTCAATGAGCAGCATCGGCGAACTTCCCAACCTCGAGAATACAACCGCAAAAGCACGTGGCAGCACGGTGGGCAGCCGCGTGTTCGAGGCGCTCCGGCTTGCCATTGTACAGCTGCGCTTGAGACCGGGGAATTCTTTGTCCGAGGCGGAGGTAGCGAGGCAACTTGGCGTCTCGCGTCAACCGGTTCGCGAAGCCTTCATCAAGCTCGCGGAGGTTGGGTTGGTCGAGGTGCGGCCGCAGCGTGGCACCTTCGTGGTGATGATCTCGATCCACGAGGTGCAGAATGCCCGCTTCGTTCGGGAGGCGATTGAAGTCGCGGTCGTCCGCAAGGCCGCAATCGCCGCGGCGCCCGCTGCCGTGGCAGAGCTGGAGCGCATCCTTGCGCTGCAGCGGCAGGCCAGCAGCGCAGGCGACCATGTCGGCTTTCTTGCCTTGGACGAGGACTTTCACGAAGCGCTCGCCCATGGCGCGGAGTGCGACTACGCCTGGCGCGTCGTCGAGAACCTCAAGGCGCAGATGGACCGGGTAAGGTATCTGTCGATGCCGAACGCGACTCCGATCGAAACGCTGATCGCCCAGCACGCCGCGATCGTCGAGGCGGTGGCGCGCCACTCCCCCGACGAAGCGGAGGCAGCGATGCGCGCGCACCTCAGTGAGATCCTCATGTCGCTGCCCAAGCTCGCGAACCGCTTCCCGGAGCTGTTCGCGAACTGAGCCGAGACGGCCTCAGGCGGCGATGCGTTCGCCGGTCTGTGCGTCGAACAGGTGCATGGCCGAAGGTTCGGGCCGGATGTTGAGCGTACCGCCGGGCTCGACGTTGATGCGCTCTCGGAACACCCCCACGATGTCCTGTCCGGCAAGCCGCGCGACCACCTGAGTCTCCGAGCCGGTGGGCTCGACGACGACGATCTCCGCGGGCATTCCTGTTGGGTCGATCTGGAAGTGCTCGGGCCTGATGCCAAGGGTAACGCTGCGCCCGTCAGCCGACATGCCGGGCCCATTCAGCGGGACCTTGGTGCCATCCCCGGCCGTGAAGGCGCCGTTCTGGATCGTGCCCTTGAGGAAGTTCATCGCCGGGGAGCCGATAAAACCGGCCACGAACTGATTCTTCGGCCGGTCGTAGAGTTCGAGCGGCGTGCCGATCTGCTCGACGATACCGTCGTGCATGACGACGATGCGGTCGGCCATGGTCATGGCCTCGATCTGGTCGTGCGTAACGTAGACGGTGGTCGTCTCAAGACGCTGGTGGTTCTGCTTGATCTCGGCGCGCATCTGCACGCGAAGCTTGGCGTCGAGGTTCGTCAGCGGCTCGTCAAAGAGGAAGACCTGCGGGTCCCGAACGATGGCGCGGCCCATGGCAACGCGCTGACGCTGACCACCAGAGAGGTGTCGCGGATAGCGCTGGAGGTATGGCTCAAGGCCAAGGATGCCAGCGGCATTGGCCACGCGCTTCTTGATTTCTTCCTTCTGCACCCGCGCGAGCTTGAGCGAGAAGCCCATGTTCTGCTCGACCGTCATGTGCGGGTAGAGGGCGTAGGACTGGAACACCATCGCGATGTCGCGGTCTTTGGGAGGGAGATCATTGACCACCCGGTCCGCAACCCAGATCTCACCGTCGGTAATTTCCTCGAGACCGGCGATCATCCGCAGCAGCGTGGACTTGCCGCAGCCAGAGGGACCAACGAGAACCACGAACTCCCCATCGGCGATGTCGACCGAGACGCCGTGGATGACCTTCACCGCACCGAAGTTCTTGCGGACGTTCCTGATCGATACCGATCCCATGCTTCCCCTCCCTGGCCCGGCGTCGTTGGCACGCACGCGGCAAATAGAATTTCTGCGGCCGCTACGATGGATGCCCCTCGCGCGGCGATGACTGCGGCCGTGTGCCCGGCTTTCCCCGCAAATGCGGCACCTTCATCGAGGAAGACGCTAACAGCAAATTTCCCCCTCGCCTAGCGCCCAGATTCAATCGTCCCAACGGGGCGATTTCTGTGGGTTGATACGACGCCCGCCACGGTCGAGTGCGCGCAGGTCGGCCATCTCCGCATCGGTGAGCACCAGTTCGCCTGCTGCGAGATTGTCCCGCTGGTGTTCCCTGCTGCTCGATGAGGGGATCACGGCGTGGCCCTCTGCCAGCAGGAAGGCCAGCGCGACGGTGGAGGGATCGATTCCGCGCTGGCCGGCAATCCGCCTGATGGTCGGATCCTCCGTGACAGTGCCCTTGGCGAGCGGCTGATAGGCGGTGAGCAGCAATCCGCGCGACCGGGCATAGTCACGCATCCGCGGGACCTGCAGGAAGGGATGGATCTCGACCTGGTTGGTCGCAAGGCTCCCCTGCCCCAGCAGCTCATAGGAACGGTCGAGATGCGAGATGGTGAAGTTCGAGACGCCCATGAGCCGCGTCCAGCCGCGCTGTTGCGCCTCGGCGAGGGCGGTCATGTAGCTCTCGAGTGGCACCCGGTCCTTCTCCGAAGGCCAGTGGACGAGGAGAAGGTCGATGACATCGAGTTGCAGCCGCTCGAGGCTTTCACCGACGCTGCGAAGAAAGTCATCGTGCTCGAGCCGATGGTCGGCAACCTTGGTGGTGATGAAGAGCTCTGAGCGAGGCAAGCCGCACTGGCGAACCGCCTGTCCCACGATCTCCTCGGTGCCGTAGTTCTGCGCCGTGTCAATGTGGCGATAGCCAACCTCGACGGCGGACAGGATTGCGTCGAGCCCACCAGCGAGCTTGGAGGTACCGAGTCCGATGCGGGGAATGTCAGGTGTCATTTCTCAACTCTCGTTGCACTAACTAGCCCATCGCCTCGTTCAGCATCGCCCGATAATCGTCGCCCGTTGCGGAGCGTGGATTAGTTGCGTGGCTGTGATCAGCCAGCGCCCGTTCGATCACCCAGTCGAACTTGTCCTCGGTGACGCCAAGCTGGCGCAGGCCCCGCGGGATGTCGAGACGGCTGTTGAGGGCGTCGAGATCGGAGGCGAGGTCGGCGTTCAGACCCATGGCCCGCGCCAGCCGCAGCATGCGATCGCCTATCGCCGGCGCGTTGAAGCGCACCACGATGGGCATGAGGATCGCGTTGAGGGTGCCGTGGTGAAGCCTCAGGTCCTTGAGCCCGCCGAGCGCGTGGCTGAGCGAGTGGACCGCGCCGAGGCCCTTCTGGAAGCTGAGCCCGCCCATCAGCGCGCCCATCATCATCTCGGACCGGGCGCCCAGGTCGCCGCCGTGCTCGAAGGCCTTGATGAGGCTGCCCCAGATGCGGCCGGCGCCGTCGAGGGCGATGGCATCGGCGACTGGATTGTCGCGCGGGGAGCAGAAGGTTTCGATGCAGTGGCTGAGCGCATCGAGGCCTGTCGCCGCCGTCAGGCCCGGCGGTAGGCCTAGCGTCAGCTCCGGGTCGCAGATCGCACGCTTGGGGATGAGGTGGGGCGAGATGATGCCGAGCTTGCGGCCGTCATCGAGCGTCAGAAGCGCGGCGCGGCCGACCTCGGCGCCGGTGCCGGCGGTGGTAGGGATTGCTATGATCGTGGCGACCGCCGCAGTGATGCGGCTCAGGCCGCCATAGATCATCGCGAACTGCTCGAGTTCGCCTTCGTGCGTCGCCAGCAGCGCCACGCCCTTGGCGAGATCGATGGGCGAGCCGCCCCCGAGCGCAATGACCCCGTCGCAGCTTTCGGCGCGGTACATGGCGAGTGCCGCCTTGACTGCAGACTCGGTGGGGTTGGGCGGGACGTCGAGGAAGAGCGGGGTGCCGGCGGGGAGGTACGCGCGGGCCCGATCGACGAGCCCTGCTGCCATGACGCCTCGATCAGCGACCAGAAAGGGCCGCTTCAAGCTCAGTTCACCGATCGCATCCGAGAGGGTGGCAAGCGAACCCGGCCCGAAATCGATAATGGTCAGATAGGCGATGCGTGTCATGGCGATCCTTCTTCCCCTCGTGTGACGACCGTCATCATTTCATTGCCGCGACGAGTGCGGAAGCCGCAGCGGCACACCGTCGCTTGATCGTCGCGCTAATCGTTCGCGAGGGCGATCAGCACGTCGGCGTGGCAGGGCGTGCCCGGGCGGCACCAGCAGGCGAGGTTGTGACCGCCCAGCTCCGATCGGATTGCCTCACGCGATGGCGGTGGGCCGGGCGAAAGGGCGGGATCGAGCTCGCCGTTGAGCCAAAGGCCGCAAAGCTCCACCGCCTTGGCTTGCGCGGCATCATCGTCGAGACCGTACTTTGCGGCAGTGTCGACGATCGTGAACGGATTGCCCCAAGGGCCGGGCCGGGTGATCCGCTTGGCGGGCAGGCCATTGAGGGCGCGCGAGGCTGCCTGCAGATCGAAACCGCGGCGCCGGGACAGCTGCATGCGCTGTGGTCCCGCCATCAGTCCCTCAGGTCTTCGCTGTAGATGAACTTGGGCATGCGCAGCTTGAAGAGGATCGCCACGACCCGCAGCGGAAAGCCGACGAGGAATGCGGCGATAACCACGAGCTCCGGGGGAAAGCCGAGAGTCAGCCCGAAATAGTAGACGACGCCGGTGACGATGGAGACGGTGGCATAGAGCTCGCTCGAAAACACCAGCGGCACGTCGTTGCAGAGGACATCGCGGATGATGCCGCCGACGATGCCGGTGATCATCCCCGCGACGATGACGATGATGGGCGGCTCACCCATCTCCAGGGCGACGTTGCAGCCGATGATCGTGAAGACGACGAGGCCGACGCCGTCGAGCAGCAGGAAGGGCCAGCGCAGGCGGCCCATGAAGGGCGCGATGGCGATGGTGAAGAGGGCGGCGCAACAGCAAAGCAGCAGAAGGAAGGGGTTGGCCACCCAGGACAGCGGGTAGTGTCCGAGCAGGGTATCGCGCATGGTGCCGCCGCCGAGCGCGGTGACGCAGGCGAGGACGCAAACGCCGAACCAGTCCATCTCGCGACGCCCCGCCGAAAGCGCCGCCGTCATTGCTTCGGCAGACAGGGCGATGACGAAGATGGTGTAGAGCAGCATCTCCCACCCGCGCCGCTACCGCAGCACGCTCTGGATGGCGATGATCCGCACGTCGCTCCTGGTGCAGGCCTCGTCGAAGCAGACCGGGGTCATCCAGAGCTGGCCATCGGCGAACATCACCCCATCGCTGTTGGCCCAGAGCAGCGGGTACTCCTGCCCGGCGATCGCCTCGACCACGTCGTCCGTGACGATGTCGTCGTAGTTGTCGACGAACTCCTGCGCATTTTCTACCACCAGCTCCTCGTCGTCGTAGCTCACGCGGAAGGGATAGGCGACCCACCCGGCCAGCGCTTCCCGGTCGTCGGCGGCGATGGCGGCCTTGATGGCGTCGAACGCCCGCCTGAACGGCGCGGATTCGCCGAAAAGCATCTCGAGCCGCGCGTTCATGTCGGCCTCGGTCCGGGGGCCGGCGATGACATATTCGTCCTTCGGCTCGGGACCGGTGGGGATCGCGCTATCGCCTTGCGCGAAGGCAGGAGCGGCGCTTAGCGCGAAAAGTATGGCGGCAAGGGCAGCTGGTCTGGACATCGATGAACCTCAGGGCGCGATTCGCAGCACTATAGCGCAAGCCGTGCCGCCGTTTAGAACAGCCGGACCGGCGGAGCCCGTTGCGCAGCGAGCGCGGCGATGCGAGTGTCCGCCGCTTTTCCGCGGGAGTTGGAGATGGCCGAACGGCTGGCGGTGGGACTGATCGGCTGCGGCTTCTTCGCCCAGAACCATCTCCATGCCTGGCGCGGGCTGGCCCCCGAGGGCGTCGATCTCGTCGCGGTCTGCGACATCGACCGCGGCAAGGCGGAAGCGGCGGCCCTCGCCTTCGACGTGCCCAACGTCTTCACTGACGCCGCCGAGATGCTGAGTGCGGTTCCGCTGGGGCTGGTCGACATCACGACGACGATGCAGACCCATCGGGAACTCGCCGAGCTGGCGATCGGCAAGCGGGTGCCGGCGATCGTGCAGAAGCCGTTTGCGCCGACGCTGGCTGAGGCACGGGAGATCACCGAGGCGGCGGCGGAGGCGAACACATTCCTGGCGGTGCACGAGAACTTCCGCTTCCAGGAACCGCTGATCCGGCTGCGGGAGATTGCCGACTCCGGCGTTATCGGCGAGCCCAACTGGGCACGGATCGGCTTCCGCACCGGATGGGACATCTATGCGGGCCAGCCCTATCTGCGAAACGAGGAGCGGTTCGTCCTGCTCGACCTCGGGGTGCATGTTCTCGACGTCGCGCGCTTCCTGCTAGGCGAGGTGGATCATCTGTCGGCCGAACTGCAGCGGCGCAATCCGGACGTGCGCGGCGAGGACACTGCGACGATGCTCTGCCGGCACAAGTCAGGGGTCGTATCGGTCGTCGAGGCGACCTACGACGCCAAGCGCGTACCCGACCCTTTCCCCGAGGTGCTGGTGGAGCTAGAGGGCACCAAGGGCAGCGCGATCCTCAAGCCGAACTACGTGATCGAACTGACGTCCAACGGGGAGCGCTCGATCCTCGACGTCGAAGCGCCGATGCTGGCCTGGGCGGAGCGGCCTTGGCATGTCGTCCAGCACAGCGTGCTCAACACCTGCCGCCACATGGTCGAGGCGCTGCGCGCCGGCCTGCCGGCGGCGACTTCGGCCGAGGACAACCTCAAGACCTTCGCTCTGGTCGAGGCGGCCTACGAATCGGATCGGCGGGCGAGAGGAGAGAACGAATGACGCAGCATCGGCTGACCGCCACCGCCTGGCACAACGTGCTCGGCAGCCTGCCCCGGGTGCTGACGGTTGCGAGCGGCGATACGGTCGTGACCGAGACCATCGACGCCAACGGCTGGGACAAGGACGCCGTGCAGGTCTGGCACGGACCTAACCCGATGAACGGGCCGGTGTTCGTGACCGGCGCCGAGCCGGGCGACGCGCTGCTGGTCGAGATTCTCGACATGACGCCGATCCGCAGTACCGGCTGGACCCGGGCGGCGCTGGCCGAGAACGTCGTCGACCCCGCGTTCGTGCCCAAGCTGCCCAGCCGCGAACGGGTGACCTGGCGCATCGATCGCAATGCGCTGACGGCGCGGCTCGAGAGCCCGCCGGCGGGGCTAGAGGATTTCGAACTGCCGCTCGAGCCGATGATCGGCTGCTTCGGCGTTGCGCCAGCGGGTGGCCAGGCCATCTCGACGGCAACCAGCGCCGAGCACGGCGGCAACATGGACTATCGCCGGTTCGGCGCCGGCGCTTCAGTTGCGTTCCCCGTGGCGACGCCCGGCGCGTTGTTCTTCCTCGGCGACTGCCACGCGACGCAGGGCGACGGCGAGATTGTCGGCACCGGCATCGAGACGTGCTTTGAGGTCACGGTGCGGCTGACGGTGCAGAAAGGCCGGCAGATCACCTGGCCGCGCGGCGAGACTGCGGACGACATCTTCACCATCGGCAATGCCCGACCGCTCGACCAGGCGCTGCAGCACGCAACGACCGAGATGGCACGCTGGCTCTGTGACGACTTCGGCCTCGACATTACGGCCGCGAGCCACCTGATGGGCCAGGTGGTGCAGTACGACATCGGCAACGTCTACGACCCCGCCTACACGGTGGCCTGCCGCATCGCCAAGCGCTGGTTGAAACGCCGATAGCCGGACAGCTCAACGAGCTTCCGGGTCTTCGCCGTTCGAGTGCCGCCGGATGCGGCGCGGGCGGGACTTTGGTCCCGGAAATGCCGGTAGTTCCGGCAAGGTAGGCGTGGGACTACTCCGTCCCGCCCTGGCGCGATCGGTTTTTAGCAGACTACCCCATCACGGTTGCGAACCCGGATGGCTGC
>JAEZBF010000430.1 GCA_023427545.1 Pseudomonadota bacterium | reverse complement strand
CGCTGAACGTGACGCGTGCCGACATGGTGGCGGCGGGGTGGTCGCCGAGCGTGCGGCTGTTCGAGGCGGCAGCTGCCGGCACGCCGATCATCAGCGATTACTGGCGCGGCCTCGACGAGCTGCTGCCCGAGGGTGAGGCGGTCATCATCGCCCGCATCAGCGACGACGTCGTTGAGGCGCTGACCGAGACCTCCGTGGCGCGGCGCCGCTCGATCACCGCCGCGGCGCGTGCGCGGGTCCTCGCGGGGCACACCGGTCTCGCCCGCGCCCGGGAGCTGGTTGCGGAGCTGCAGAGGGCTGGTCATATTGCCGCGCCGCTGGTCAGAGAAACGGCGTAGGGGAGGAGGGCGCATGAACCGCCGCTGGACGGGGGCAGGCAAGCAAGGGACGGCACTCGTCGCCGGGGGCGGGGGCTTTCTCGGCTCGCACCTCTGCGATGCGCTGCTGCAGCGCGGCTTCAGCGTCGTCTGCGTCGACAGCTTCCTCACCGGCACGCGTGGCAACGTCCAGCCGCTCACCAATCATCCGGACTTCCGGCTGATCGAGCAGGACATCATCGAGCCGCTCGACGTCCCGGAAAAGCTCGACCGCGTCTACAACCTCGCCTGCGCCGCCTCGCCGCCGCTCTATCAGGCCGACCCCATCCATACGATGATGACCTCGGTGGTGGGCACGCGGAACCTGCTGCTGCTCGCCGAGCGCAAAGGTGCGCGGTTCCTCCAGGCCTCAACCAGCGAGGTCTACGGTGATCCCGAGCAGCACCCCCAGCGCGAGGACTACTGGGGGCACGTCAATCCGACCGGGCCGCGTGCCTGCTACGACGAAGGCAAGCGCGCGGCGGAGGCGCTCTGCTTCGACATGCTGCGCATGGGGCGGGTGGATGCCCGGGTGCCGCGGATATTCAACACCTACGGGCCGAGGATGCGGCCCGACGATGGCCGCATCGTCTCCAACCTGATCGTCCAGGCACTGAGGTGCGAGCCGCTCACGATCTACGGCAGCGGCGAGCAGACCCGCTCGTTCTGCTACGTCTCGGACCTGATGGAGGGGCTGATCGCGCTGATGGAGGTCGAGCCCAATCCGGGTGTGCCGGTCAATCTCGGCAACCCCGCCGAGTTCACCATAGCCGAGCTGGCGGAGAAGGTTCTTGCGGCGATCCCCACGACCTCCGAGATCGTGCACAAGCCCTTGCCGAAGGACGATCCGCAACGCCGCCGGCCGGACATTTCGCGCGCCGGCGAGCTGCTGGGCTGGCAGCCGCAGGTCAGCCTCAAGGAAGGCCTCCCGCTCACCATCGACTGGTTCGCGGGTGTGATCGGCCGCGCCGGCGAGGTGGGCAAAGCGGAGCGGCTGGCGCCTGTCTTGGCCTCAAACGCCTGAGTTCCGCGGCTTTTGAGCTATTTTTCGGAAAGCATCTAACTTATGTGAGCGCCTGCACTGGTCCCTGATCCCTAGCTAGGGGGAAGTCAGGGAAAAGTCAGATGAACGCCATAACTCAGCCTCTCGAGGCCGAGCGCCTTCCCATTCAACGTGCTCAGAGGATGAAGTTCGGTACCGAGCTGACGCGCACGGGCGTGCGCTTCCGGCTCTGGGCGCCACAATGCGATGCCATCACGCTGCGGCTCGAGGCGGCAGAGCCCGTCGATCTCGCCATGACCAAGCTGCCTCGCGGCTGGTTCGAGCTCGAGGTCGAGGGCGCCGGTGCGGGCACGCGCTACCGCTACATCCTGCCGGACGGCCTCGCCGTTCCCGATCCTGCTTCACGCTTCCAGCCGGAGGACGTGCACGGGCCAAGCGAGGTGATCGATCCGCGCGCCTATCCCTGGCGCGACCAGGGCTGGCGCGGGCGGCCGTGGGAGGAGACCGTCTTCTACGAGCTTCATGTCGGCACGTTCACCGAGGAGGGGACCTACAACGCCGCGATCGAAAAGCTCGACTATCTCGCCGGGCTCGGTATCACCGCGATCGAGCTGATGCCGCTTGCCGATTTCGATGGCCGCTGGAACTGGGGCTACGACGGCGTGCTGCACTTTGCGCCGGATTCCACCTACGGCCGGCCCGAGGAGCTGAAGGCGCTGGTCGATGCCGCCCACGAGCGCGACCTGATGGTTTTTCTCGACGTGGTCTACAACCACTTCGGGCCCAGCGGGAACTACATGGCGATGTACACCCCGCTCACTACCGGCAAGCACGAGACACCGTGGGGCGCCAGCATCAACTACGACGACGAGGGATCGCTGGTGATCCGAGATTTCGTCTTCGCCAACGCCAAGTACTGGCTCAACGAATTCCACCTCGACGGCCTGCGGTTCGATGCGGTGCACGCCATCGAGGACAATGGACCGCGCCACCTCCTGCAGGACATGGCCGAGCATCTCCGCGGCGCGACCGATGGCCGGCACGTCCATCTGGTTGCGGAGAATGCCGATAACGAGGCCGGCTGGCTCACCCGTCGCGACGATCTCACGACCAAGCTCTATACGGCGCAGTGGAGCGATGACATCCACCACGCGCTACATTGCGCGTCGACCGGGGAGAGCTTCGGCTATTATGCCGATTTCGCCGGGCGACTCGACCTGCTGGGGCGCGCTCTCGCCGAGGGCCTCGCCTACCAGGGCGAGTACTCGCAGTTCGAGGAGAAGGAAAAGGGCGAACCCAGCGCCTTCCTGCCGGCCACGGCATTCGTCTCGTACATCCAGAATCACGACCAGACCGGCAATCGCCCGATGGGCGAACGCCTGCACATGATCGCGCCACATCAGGCAGTCCGCGCCGTCGCGGCAATCAACTTGCTCTCGCCGCATATTCCGCTGCTCTTCATGGGTGAGGAATGGGCGGCCGACCAGCCCTTCACCTACTTCTCCGACATCTCCGAGCTGGCAGACTCCATTCGCAAGGGGCGGCAGCGGGAGTTCGCGGAGTCGCCGCTCAAGAAGCCCGGCGAAAGCATGCCCGACCCCATGGGCGAGGAGACGTTCCGCGCCTGCAAGCTCGACTGGGCGGCGCAAGGCGACCCCGAGAAGGCCGAGTGGCTGTCGTTCTATCGTCGTCTGCTCGATGTGCGGCGCGCCGAGATCACGCCACGGCTGCCCGAAATGGAGGGCAACTCAGGCAGTTACCAGCTCATCGACAACCGCGTTCTCAAGGTCCGGTGGACCCTGGCCGATGACGCGGTACTGACGCTGGTTGCCAACCTCACGCCCGAACCCGCTGTAGGCGTCGAGCTCAGGGCCGGGCGCCGGCTCTGGCTGGAAGGCGATCTCGATGGCAACACTCTGTCGCCCTGGAGCGTTGCCTTCAGCCTTCACGACGGACAGCGCGGAAATTGAGCGAAACCGACCGGCCACAGCCCCGCGCTACCTATCGCCTGCAGCTCAACAAGGACTTCACCTTCGCAAACGTGGAGGCGATCGCGCCCTATCTGGCGCGTCTCGGGATCAGCCATGCCTACCTCTCGCCGATCCTGGAGGCGCGGCCCGGCAGCACGCATGGCTACGACGTCACCGACCAGACGCGGATCAACCCCGAGCTGGGGACGCTCGAGGATTTCCGTCGCATGGCCGGCGTGCTGCGCCGGCACGGCATCGGTCTCATCCTCGATATCGTACCCAACCACATGGGGATCGGCGGCGAGAGCAATCCGTACTGGCTCGATGTGCTCGAGTGGGGCAGGGGCAGCCGCTATGCCGGCTGGTTCGACATCAACTGGTCGCCCTCCGAGCCCTCCCTCAAGGACAAGGTGCTGGTGCCGTTCCTCGGCAGCGCCTACGGCGACGCACTGGCCAACGGCAAGCTTGAGCTGCGCTTCGACCCCAACGCCGGGTCTTTCGCCGTCTGGGCCGAAGGTGCCCACCGCCTGCCGCTGGCGCCGCAGACCTATGCGCGCATCCTTCGCTCCGGAGAGGAGCTGACCAAGCTCGGCGCCGAGTTCGCAAGCCTGGGACCCACGGACCACGAGCGTGCGTCCGAGCTCAAGGAACGGCTGACCAAGCTCTGCGCCTCCCGGCCTGAGATCGTCCGCGAGATCGAGGCGTCCGTCGCGAGCTTCAACGGCGCCGAACAGCGCAACGCGCTCGACGAGCTCATCACGGCGCAGCACTGGCGGCCGGCCCGCTACTTCGTCGCCGCCGACGACATCAACTACCGGCGCTTCTTCATCGTCTCGGACCTCGCGGCCATCCGCATCGAGCGGGACGACGTCTTCGACCACGTCCACCGCCTTACCTTTCAGCTGGTCGAGGAAGGGCTGGTCGAGGGCCTGCGGATCGATCACATCGACGGCCTCTACGACCCCAAGGCCTACTGCCTGAAGCTGCGGCAAAAATGCCCGCGGCCGATCTACCTCATCGTCGAGAAGATCCTTGCGCCGCATGAGCAGCTTCGTGCCGATTGGCAGGTCGATGGCACCACCGGCTACGAGTTCGGCGCCGCCGTCACCCAGCTCCTGACCGACCCCGATGGGCAGGTGCCGCTCACCGAAACCTACGTGGGTTATGCCGGCCGCACCGGTACGCTCGAGGCCGAGGAAGAGCGCGCCCGGCTCGACATCGTCGACTACGAGATGACGGCCGAACTGGATGCCCTGACGGTCCGGCTGCGCGACATCGCGGTCGCGGGCCGCGCCACCGCCGACCTCACACGCAATGCCATCCGCAACGGCCTGCGCCACGTGGTTTCCACGCTGCCGGTCTACCGCACCTATGTCGATGCGCACGGCGTTTCGGACATCGACCGGCGCCAGATTGCCTTCGCGATCCAGCGTGCGCGGCAGGCGGCGCCCGCGGTTGACCCGGCGGTGTTCGATTTCCTCTCAGCGGTCATGACCGGAGAGCTCAAGAGTGCCGACCCCGACGCCGTACTGGAGGCCGCCCGCCGCATCCAGCAATATACCGGGCCGGTGATGGCCAAGGGGCTCGAGGACACCACCCTCTACCGCTTCAACCGCCTCATCGCGCTCAGCGACGTGGGCGCCAAGCCCGACCGCTACACGCGCTCGGTCGCTTCGTTCCACGATTTCAACTTGGCGCACCGGCAGAACCTCCCGGACTGCATGCTGGGCACGTCGACGCACGACAGCAAGCGCGGCGAAGACGTTCGCGCCCGCATCGCCGCGCTTTCGGGGTTCGCGGACCTCTGGGCGGATACCGTCACGCACTGGCGTGAGCTGCTCGATCAGGCGGGCGCGCCGGCGATCGAGCCTAACGACAGCTACTACTTCTTCCAGCTGCTGCTCGGTGCCTGGCCGGCCGAATGGCCGGTGGAGGGGCCGCTCGACGACCGCGCGCTCGAGCAGTTCCGCCGCCGGATCGATGGGGCGATGCTCAAGTCGGTTCGCGAGGCGCGGCTGAGGACCAACTGGTCGGTGCCGCGCACCGCCTACGAGGATGACCTGGCCGCCTACGTCGCGACGGCGCTGTCGCCCGCTGCGGACAACGCGTTTCTCGCCGCCTTCCGCGCCTTAGAGCAGACCATCGGGTTGAGCGGAGCGCAGAACGGGCTGATCGGGACGGCGCTCAAGCTGACCGTGCCGAGCGTGCCGGATATCTACCAGGGCGCCGAGCTCTGGGAACAGAGCATGGTCGATCCGGACAACCGCCGCGCTGTCGACTATGCGGCCCGGCAGACGCTTGCTAAGGAACTCAACGGCATCAAGAACCTCGCGGACCTGATGGCGGACTGGCGCTCGGGCGCGGTCAAGCTCGGGCTGATTGCCCGGATCCTCGAGCATCGCCGCAGCCATCCCCGGCTCTACGCCCGCGGCAGCTACGAGCCGCTGGCGGTCACCGGCCCCGACGCGGACCGCGTCGTCGCCTTCGCGCGGCGGCACGAGGGGAATGTTCTGCTCGTGATGGCGACGCTGGGCCCATGGCGCGGCGCGGCGGAGGCAAGCGTGGAGTTGCCCGAAGGATTGCGCGGCAGCTGGCGCGATCTCCTGCGTCAGCGTTCGATCGACCTCACGGGTCCGGACGCCAGCCCGGCGGCGCTTACGGACGCTTTGCCCGTGACGGTGCTGATCCCGAGCTGATGGACCCTCAGCTAGCGCGGCGCGCGAACCGCTTCGACCGGGCGGGCCACCGGCTCATCCTTCCGCGACGCCTTCAGGTGCGGAAACTGCCAGATGAAAAAGCCGTTCGCCTGCAACTCGCTGGAGAGTTTGTCGTTAGCCACGGACAGCATCACGTCGTCCGCTGCCATGGTCGCGAAGTATGTCCATTGCAGCCCTTGCGGGTGCCGCGGCAAAGCCGCGCTGGCGCTGTCGGGAATGGCGACGAAGGGTGACCCGGACGTGCCGGTCGCCGGCTGATCGGTGGCGAAAACGAGAACGTGCATGGCGCACTCCATTTAGCCAAGCCTAACACGCGACGGCACGCGAGACGCTCACCTGTGTTAGCGAGCACTTGCGGCGGCAAGTATGACCGCTTCGAAGCCCCAGTTGACCAAGACATCACAAGGTTGTGGCAAGACTCTGTTCCGCCCGGGGCGCGGGCGAGCTCTAGGCAAACTCTTGCGCGTGCGGACGACGCGGAATGTGCACGCGATGGCGAGCCCCGCCTGAGACTTGCCCTCATTGGGCGCTTTCCGCTGCCTTGACCGGCGGTTCCCCTGACGTTCAGCCAAAAATCAGGGAGCTGTGGGGGAACCCGATCTACGTCGTGGGATTGCTGCCAAGGCAACACCGAAGCGCACCCCAACATTACGGAGATCGGAAATGAAGGCACTCTGCTGGCACGGCATCGGGGATGTGCGCTGCGACACGGTTGACGATCCCAAGATCCTCCAGGCGCATGATGCGATCATCAAGGTGACCGCCTGCGCCATCTGCGGCTCCGACCTCCACCTCTATGACGGCTTCATGCCCACTATGGAATCGGGCGACATCCTCGGCCACGAAACGATGGGCGAGGTCGTCGAGGTCGGCAAGGAGAACACCAAGCTCAAGGTCGGCGACCGCGTGGTGGTGCCCTTCAACATCGCTTGCGGCGAGTGCTTCTTCTGCCAGAAGGGGCTGTTCTCGCTCTGCGACCGCTCCAACCCCAATGCGCCGATCGCCCGCACCATGATGGGCTACTCGCCCTCGGGCCTCTTCGGTTATTCGCACATGACCGGCGGGTTTCCCGGCGGACAGGCGCAGTACCTGCGCATCCCCTACGCCGACGTCGGGCCGATCAAGATCCCCGATGAGCTGACTGACGAGCAGGTGCTCTTCCTCTCCGACATCCTCCCCACCGGCTGGATGGCCGCCGAGAACGCCGAGATCGAGCCGGGCGACACGGTCGCGATCTGGGGCGCCGGCCCGGTCGGGCAGATGGCGATCCAGAGCGCCTGGCTGATGGGCGCCGGCCGCATCTTCGTCATCGACAACGTGCCCGAGCGGCTCGAGATGGCGCGCACCGCCGGCCGCGCCGAAACCATCAACTTCGACGAGCAGAAGCCCTATGACGTGATGTTCGATGCCACCAACGGGCGCGGACCGGACCGCTGCATCGACTGCGTCGGCGCCGAAGCCCACGCCGATGCGAGCCTCGACTCGATCGTCGACAACGTGAAGGCGGCGGTGAAGCTTTCGACCGACCGGCCGCACGTGCTGCGCGAGGCGATCATCTGCTGCCGCAAGGGCGGCACGATCTCGATGCCGGGCGTCTATATCGGCTTCCTCGACAAGATCCCGATGGGCGCCTTCATGAACAAGGGCCTGACCCTCAAGACGGGCCAGACCCACACCCACCGCTATCTCGCGCCACTGCTGCAGAAGGTGATCGACGGCGAGATCGACCCGACCTTCGTCATCACCCACCGCGCGACCCTCGAGGAAGGTCCGGACATGTACAAGAAGTTCCGCGACAAGGAGGACAACTGCATCAAGGTCGTGATGCGGCCCAACGGCTGAGGCCAGCATGCCCACCGCAGCGGACATCCTCATCGAGACGCTGATCGAATGGCAGGTCGAGGTGATCTTCGGCCTGCCGGGCGATGGCATCAACGGCATCATGGAAGCGTTGCGGACGCGGCAGGATCGCATCCGCTTCATCCAGGTCCGCCACGAGGAGAGCGCAGCCTTCATGGCCTGCGCCTACGCCAAGTGGACCGGCAAGCTCGGCGTCTGCCTCGCGACCTCCGGCCCCGGCGGTACCCACCTGTTGACCGGCCTCTACGACGCCAAGCTCGACCAGGCGCCGGTGCTCGCGATCACCGGCATGCAGTACCACGACCTGATCGAGACCTTCACCCAGCAGGACGTCGACCTCACCCGCGCCTTCAACGACGTGGCGATCTTCAACGCCCACGCCACCGACGCTGCGCACATGGAGAACATTGCAAGCCTTGCCTGCCGTTCGGCGCTGTCCAAGCGCGGCGTCGCCCACATCTCGATCGCCAGCGACGTGCAGGAGGAGACCAAGGAGGAGGCGAGCCGCTCCAAGCGCAACAAACCCGACCACGTGCCCAACCGCTGGTTCGCGCCGCGACTCCTGCCGGACGAGGCGGAGCTCGCCCGCGCAGCCGAAATCCTCAACGGCGCGCGGAAGGTCGCGGTCCTCGTCGGCCGCGGCGCGCTCGGCGCGCGTGACGAGCTCGGCCGGACGCTCGACCTGCTTGCGGCGCCCGTCGCCAAGGCGCTGCTCGGCAAGGCGGTGCTGCCCGACGATCATCCCCACACGACGGGCGGTATCGGCATCCTCGGGACGCGGCCGAGCCAGGAGATCATGGAGCAGTGCGACGCGCTGCTGATCGTCGGTTCGACCTTCCCCTACATCGAGTACTATCCCAAGCCAGGCCGGGCGAAGGTCGTCCAGATCGACTGCGATGCCCAACGCATCGGGCTGCGTACGCCGGTCGAGGCCGGTCTCGTGGGCGATGCGGCCGAAAGCCTGCGCCTGCTCAACGAGCGGCTGACGCGCAAGACCGACCGCGGGTTCCTCGAGGCGGCTCAGAAGAACATGGCCGACTGGCGCCGGATGATGGCAGAGCAGGAGCGCCGCGCCGGTACGCCGCTCAAGCCCGCGATGATCGCCCGCGCCTTCGGCCGGCGGCTCGCCCCCAACACGGTGCTCGCGACCGACTCGGGTCAGAACACCGAGCTTGCCGCCCGCCACATCGACCTCGGCCCCGGAAACGCTTTCGCCCTCTCGGGCGCGCTCGCCTCTATGGCTTCGGGCCTGCCCTACGCCATCGCTGCCGGCATCGCCTTTCCCGGCCGGCCGATTGCGGCAGTGGTCGGCGATGGCGGTCTCGCCATGCAGCTGGGCGAGTTCTCGACCGCCGTGCGCTACGGCATCGATCTCAAGCTGCTGGTCATCAAGAACAACATGCTCAACCAGATCGCCTGGGAGCAGATGATGTTCCTGGGTAACCCGCAGTTCGCCTGCGAACTGGCGCCCATCGACTTCGCGCTCGCGGCCGATGCCATGGGCGGCATCGGCTACAGCGTCAGCGCGCCCGAGCAGGTCGAGGCCGTGCTCGACGAGGCCTTCTCGGCGGTCGGGCCGGTGATCATCGAGGCGGTCGTCGACCAGTACGAACCAATGCTGCCGCCCAAGGTGCCCAAGGACTATCGCAAGAAGTTCGACAAGGCTCTGCCGGAGACGCCCGGCCACGAGCAGATCGAGGCCAACGTGGCGCAGGAGCCGCTCGCGACGATGATGAAGGGGTGACCCTTCCCCTCTCCCCACTGGGGAGAGGGTGGCGCGAGAGCGCCGGGTGAGGGGCAGTGCACTGAAGGAACCGCCTCTCACGTAAACTGCGGCAGCACCTTCTCGCCGAACGCCTCGATGAACTCCTGCTGGTGCCGCCCGACCTGGTGTAGGTGCAGCTCGGCGGGGCCGAGCGCGAGCAGCGAGCCGATCCAGTCGCTGAGCCTGGAGAGGTCGGCCGAGATCGGCATCAGCTCGCGCATCTCCTCCGCCCCCACAGCTTTCGCCGCCGTGTCGAAATCCGCCGGCCGCCGCAGGTCCCACGCAACCTCGCCGCCCAGCGAACTCGACGACCACTGGTGCACCGCTTCTGCCATCGCCGCTTCGTCGCTCAAGCCCCAGCAGAGCGCGGCCTGGAAGGCCACCGGCTTGCCCTCGCCGCCGCCCTCCGCGAACGCGTCCATCAGCTTCTGCGCATCCTCCGGCTTGCTCGCGGCGATCAGCAGCCCATCGGCCCAGCCGCCGACCCAGCGCGCGGTCTTTTCCGTCACCGCCGCGCCGTAGAGCGGCACCGGCGTGTCGGGGCGCGAATAGAGCTTGGCCTCGATCACCGTCACCCTGCCGCGATGGGTGACCTCCTCGCCGTCGAACAGCGCACGGAAGATGTCGACGCACTCGCGCAGCAGGGCGTTGCGCTCCGCCTTCTCCGGCCACGGCAGGCCGGTGATCGCCTCGTTGATTGCTTCCCCGCTGCCGAGCGCCAGCCAGAAGCGGCTCGGGAACATCTCGCCCAGCGTCGCGGCCGCTTGCGCCAGCACCGCCGGGTGGTAGCGGTAACCCGGCGCAGTGATCGAGCCGAAAGGCAGGTCGGTCGCCTGCATCGCGGCGCCAAGCCAGCTCCAGGCGAAGCCCGACTGCCCCTGTCGCTCGCTCCAGGGATGGAAGTGGTCCGAGGACTTGGCCGCAGTGAACCCCGCCTGCTCGGCAAGCTGCACCCACTTGAGCAAGGCGCTCGGCGCGAACTGCTCGTGGCTCGCGTGATATCCGATCCTCGTCACTGTGCTGCCTCCACGCCGCCGTCCGCCAGCTCCTCGACGGTGACCGTCTCCACCTGCATGCCGTAACGGCTGTGATAGATGCTCATCATCGCATCGTGCGGCGGATCGGCCGACGAGCAGATCGCGTCGGTCGCGATGATGACGCGGTAGCCGAGATCGATCGCGCCCATCACCGCCGCCAGAACGCACACTTCTGTCTCGGCGCCCGAAACCACGACCGTGGTGATGCCGGCCCGGCGGAGGTCGGCGTCGAGCGTCGTTCCGAGCCACGGACTATAGACGTGCTTGTCGAGCACCCTTGCGGGCGGCGCGAAGCGGTTGAGCTCGGGCACCAGGTTGACCAGTTCGTGGTCGATCTTATCGAGCGTGAACTGCGCCCAGCGCTGGTAGTAGCGCCGCCACGTCCCGCCGGCGTCCTCGGGCGCGCGCGGCGGCACGAAACGGGTAAAGATCGTCCGTTCGGGCGACAGCGCGACCAGCCGCACCACCGTCGGCAGCACGCGCTCAAGCCATGGCGTCTGCCACTCGGTGGGCTCGGCAAACATCCGCTGCATATCGATGCAAAGGTGGACCCAGCTTGTGACGGGCCCGAAGCGCAGTCCGCCTTTGCCGGGAAGCTCGAAGGGTTGGGTCATCGCCAGCAAAGAACCAGTGCCCCGCAACACTGGTTCCCTCGAGCCGCCTCGTCACTGGCGGGCGGAGGATGGCGCGGTTATCCTGGGCTCCCGGCCATGGAGGATGGCGGAAATGCCGATCAACAAGGAATGGCACGCGGCGCACCGCCTGCCGCGCAACGCCACGCTCGAGGAGCGCCTCAACTGGCACCTGATGCACGCCGCCGCCTGCGGCTGCCGCCCGATGCCCGAAAGCATCCGCCGCGAACTCGAAAGCCGCGGCCTCATCGAACCCTCCCCACAAAGCCTGAAGTAACGTCCGCTTAGTCCGTCCGCCGGTTGCAGGCGCAGATCGCCCGTGAATCAAGGCGATCCGGCTTGTTGCCGCAATTACGTCCGGCTATATCTGTGTCCGACCAACGTGTTGGCCGGATAGCGTCTCACCGGCTCTTGTGCTCTTGAGGCCCTGCCGCATGCCTGTTCGGACTGCCTTCTATGACCTGTTGTCTGCGCGCGTCGCAGAACTCGGCGGTCACCACAACGCTCACCTTCATCTCGATCGGAACGGCACGCTCGACCCCAAGTACATGGTCGGCACCGATCTGCGGGTGCTCACCAACTCGTTCGTGTCGCTCAGGAAGAAGCACTCGCTCATCCACAACCTGCATGCCGGCCCCGCCTTCGAGCGCGCCGACCTGGAGCAGCGCGTGAACGACTGCATCGAGCAGATGGTCGCGTGCGGCACGTCTCGCGCGGACACGATGGTCGACGTCACCGCCGACCGCGTCGGGCTCTTCGGCCTCGAAGTCCTCACCGCGATCCGCGAGCGCTGGGGAGGCAAGATCGAAGTCCGCCTCGGCGCCTATTCCCCCTTCGGCTTCACCGACGCAGAGCCCGAGCGCTGGGAGGTCTATGTCGAGGGCGCGCGCCGCGCCGACTTCCTCGGCTGCCTGCCCGAAGCCGACGACACCGAGGACTACCCCGGCAACATCGGCTTCGAGGCCCATTGCGAGCGCCATCTCGCGCTGGCCGCAGACCTCGGCAAAATGCTGCACGTGCACACCGACCAGCGCAATGAAGCCACGGAGCGCGGCACCGAGCGCCTGCTCGAGGTCATGCGCGTCAATGGCGGGCCGAAATCCGCTGACGGCACGCCGATGGTCTGGGCGGTGCACGCCATCTCGCCTGCGGCCTACGACGAGCCGCGCCACCAGCGGCTGATCGACGCCCTGCTGGAGTGCAGCGTCGGCATCATCTGCTGCCCATCGGCCGCCATCGGCATGCGCCAGCTGCGGCCGGTTTATTCGCCGACCCACAATTCCATCCCGCGCGTCCTCGAGCTGCTGCGCGCCGGGGTCCACGTCCGTCTGGGGTCGGACAATGTCGCCGATATCTGCTCGCCCAGCACGACCGCCGACCTGATGGACGAGCTCTTCGTGCTGAGCGCGGCGATCCGCTTCTACGACGTGGACATCCTCGCCAAGCTCGGCGCGGGGGTGCGGCTCACGGCTGCCGACCGCCAGCTCATCGGCGATCATCTGCAGCGCAACGACGGCGAAATCGACAAGGTGCTGCGTGCCACTGGTCAGATCGCTGCTGAATAGGCTGCGGT
>JAEZBF010000429.1 GCA_023427545.1 Pseudomonadota bacterium | reverse complement strand
TACAACATGTGCGGGAACACCTGGGAGTGGTGCGATCAGGCACTCCGGATCCGCTCCACGCGTAAGCAGCTCCGGGTGGCCGATGAGAATGCCACCCGGCAAGGACTGATGCTGACCAAGGGTGGCTCGTACCTCTGCCACCGCAGCTATTGCCACCGCTACCGCATCGCTGCGCGAACCGGCAACACGCCCGATAGCACGACCGGTCACATTGGCTTTCGCGTGATCTTCGATGTTGCGCACGAGGTCGCCAGCCCCGCTGAGTGGCCTCCCTGGTCGAACGGCGGCTGAGGAACTGTCGGTGGGCTGGCATCATATGTCGGCGAGAACCCGCCTGGTGATCAGCGGCTCGCTACCCTGCTTCGCGGCTGAGTATGCGTTCGGCAATCATTGAGCCGATCGGCAGAGCGGAGGTCGCTGCGGGAGATGGAGCATTGCAGACGTGAAGGCTGCGCTCGGTATCGAGGAAGAGGAAGTCCTCGATCAGGTTGCCTTCCAGATCCACTGCCTGCGCCCTGATTCCGGCCTCGTAAGGCATGAGGTCGGCCATGGTCAGTGACGGGCAGTACTTCTGGCAAGCTTCGAGGTATGCCGATTTGCGAACGGAAGCGTAGAACTCGCGCGCGGCGGAGCGCCAGTGCCGCCGCGCCATGCGCCAGAAGCCGGGGAAGGTCGCGAAATCGGTGGCATCGCGGATCGACAGCGAGCCCTTCCGATACCCTTCCCGCGCCCAACCGAGCACCGCGTTTGGGCCGACCGTGATCCCGCCCCGTATCATGAGCGTAAGATGCACGCCGAGGAACGGCACGCCCGGCTCCGGCACGGGGTAAATGAGCCGGCTCACAATCTCTGAAAGATGCGGCGCGAGCGCGTAGTACTCGCCACGGAACGGCACGATGCGGTGGCGGATCGGCAAACCTGCAAGACGGGCCATGCGATCCGATTGCAACCCGGCGCACACCACGAGGCGCTGGGCATTCCATGCCTCGAGGCGGCTCGAGACACTCACCGACGTCGGCGCCTCCGCGATCGACATGACCTCTACGCCAGTCCTGATCTCGCCGCCTGCCGCAGTGATCTGCTGCGCCAGCCCGGCACAGACGCGGAGGTAGTCGACTATCCCGGTATCGTGGACGAGGATCGCGCCGAGCCCCGCGATGTTCGGTTCAAGCCGCCGGAGTTCCTCCGCATCCACACTGTCGAAAGAAATGCCGTTCTGCTGCGCGCGTCCCTCGAGACCAGCCAGGCGCTGGAGCTCGGCCTCATCGGTTGCCACGACCAGTTTGCCGCAAACCTTGAACGGTATGTCATTGTCGCGACAGAAGGCCTTGGTCGCCTCCGCACCAGCCCGGCAGAGCTTCGCCTTCATCGACCCCGGCGTGTAGTAGATGCCGGCGTGGATCACGCCGCTGTTGTGCCCCGTTTGGTGCTGCCCGAGCGCGCTTTCCTTCTCGAGCAGGATCAGCCGGGCCCCGGGCCGCTCGCGCAGGAGGGCATAGGCCGTCGCAAGGCCGACAATGCCTCCGCCCACGACACAGTAGTCATAGAGCAGAGCGCTCACCCCTTGACGCCACCGACGGTCAGGCCGTGCACAAAATTGCGCTGGAGCACGAGGAAAACGACAGTGACAGGCAGCGCGAAAACAAGCGCCGCCGCCATCAGGGGCTCGAATAAGGTGTAGTATTCGCCCTTGAACGAGGCGAGGCCGACCGGCGCAGTCCACATCGTGCTGGAGGACGACAGTGTTCGGGCGAAGAGGAGGTCGTTCCAGGTCGAAACGAACGCATAGATGAACACCGTCGCCAGCCCGGGCGCGGCCATGCGCATCGAAATGCGCATGAGCATGCCGGTCTGGCTGCAGCCGTCCACGAGCGCCGCCTGCTCGATCTCCCGCGGGATGGAGAGGAAGAAGCCCCGGAGCAGGAAGATGGCGATCGGCAGGACATTCGTGAGGTTAGCGATCACCAGGCCCGTGTAAGTATTGAGCAGGTTGGTCGCGAGCGCCAGCCGGTAGAGCGGGATGATGATCGACGTCGGCGGCATCAGCTGGGTGGCGAGGATCACCAGCACGAAGAGCCCTGTGAAGCGGAAATTGTAGCGCGCGAGGCTGTATCCTCCCATCGCCCCCACGATGGTCCCTGCAGCCGCCACGACGAAGGCCACGATAGCGCTGTTCAAGAGCCAGAGCGAAAGCGGCACCTCGGTGAAGACGTAGACGAAGTTGTCGAACGTGAAGCTCGTCGGCCATAGCGACTGGGTCGCGCCGCGACTCGAGCCCAGCGAGGACAGCGCCATCACCACCATCCAGTAGAGCGGGAAGACGGCGAAGATGACGACCGCCGCGGTCGCAACGAAGATGGCCAATCGCTGCAGCACCCGACGGTAGGGGAATGCACGCGCAACGTGTGCAGGATGGGTCTCGCGCAGGGCGGCCGCCTCGGAGACGCTCATGCCTGTTCGTCTCGCTTCAGGGTGCGCAGATAGAGTGCCGCCATGAGCGACGAGATGATGAGGGTTGCGACACCGAGCGTCGCGGACGTGCTGAGATCGTAGTACCGGAAGGCGCGGTCGAACGTCTCCATGATCAGAGTCATCGTGGCGTCACCCGGACCGCCGCGCGTCAGCAGGTAGACGACGTCGAAACGGCGGAACGCCCACACGGCAAGGAGCAGCAGTACGACGCTGCTGATCGGTGCGAGCGCCGGAAGGGTGATGTAGCGGAACTTCTGCCAGGCCCGCGCGCCGTCGACCGAAGCGGATTCGTAGAGCTCGGCGGGGATGCCCTGGAGGCCGGCCAGCAGCAGCAGCATCGCCAGTGGGAACGTGTGCCACGCATCGACGATGATCACCGCCCACATCGAGGTCTGCGCTTCGATGAGCCAGGGTACAGCCCGGATGTTGCCCGGGAGCCAGCTCAGCATCTGGTTGATGATGCCGGAATCGTAGTCGAGCATGATGCTCCAGGTGAGCGTGCCGGCAACGACCGGGGTCGCCCAAGGCATCAGCGTCAGGGCTCGTGCGATCGGGTTGAGCGGGGACCGGCGGCTGAGCAGGAGCGCCGCACCGAAGCCGAGCGCGAAGGTCAACGCGACCGAGCCGATGGTGTAAATGGTCGACACTTGCAGTGCGTGCCAAAAGTCGGCGGACTCGAGCATCTGCCGGTAATTGTCGAGCCCGACGAAGTTCGAGTTTCGTCTGGGCATGTTGATGCGGATGCGCTGCAGGCTGGTGACAATGCCGGTGATGATCGGCACGCCGAGCGTTGCGACGATGAGGATCAGGGCGGGCGCCAGCATCACGCCTGCGAAAATCCGCTGCTGGGTGCGCCACTTGACCCGCGAAGGCCGCTGCGCCCGCATCGCCGTTGTCGTCATCGAAACGCCCGCCTGAAGAAGGGAATGGCCGGCAGAGTATCCGCCGGCCATTCCGAGTCTGCTAGTTGAAGGTCTCTTCGAGCTTCTTCTGCGCCTTCTCGAGCTCGGCCTGCGGGTCGCCGCCACCCTGGATGGTGTTGGTCACGGCTTCGAGGACGATCGACTCGAATTCCGAGGCGACGTTCTCAAATCCGGCGGGGAGGTTGCGGACCGGGTTGTCCTGGAACTGCTCGAGCTCGGCCTGCAGGTAGGGCTTGCTCTTCAGCGACTCGTCATTGATGGCGCCCACGGCGCAGGGCACGGTGTCCGCGTACTTGGAGAACTGGGTCTGCATCTCCGGGCTGACGACGGTTTCGATGAACTTCCAGGCCAGCTCCTGATTGGCCGTATTGCCGACCGCCAGCAGCACGTTGGGACCGCCGGTCGCCGGACCATCCCACGGCACATGCGACGCCTTGATATCGGCAACGATCGCGGGGTTGGTCTTCTGGACGAACGGCACCTGCCAGGGCCCGTCGATTTCCATCGCCGACGTACCCGCCGCAAAGAGCGCGCGCTGATCGTCCTCGCTGCGCCCGCGGGGGATCAGTTCCTCGTCGTAGAGCGTCTTCATGAAGGTTAGGGCCTTGACCACGCCCGGATCAGTCACGGTGGGCTTGCTGCCGTCGGTGAGGCTGCCGCCGAAGGCGATCGACCACATCATGAGCATTTCGTAGGTCGGCTCTTCGTTGATGTGGACCATCGAGGCGCCGTACTGAGTGACCTTGCCCGATGCGTCCTTGACGGTGAGCTTGCGCGCGGCCTCGAGGAACTCCTCCGGAGTGGTCGGCGTCTTGACGCCCGCGTCCGCCAGCATCTTCTCGTTGGTGAGGAGCGTCAGTGTCCGGCCGGCGATCGGAACGGCATAGATC
>JAEZBF010000428.1 GCA_023427545.1 Pseudomonadota bacterium | reverse complement strand
GCGTAAGCAGATCGAGGAGCGCGCGCGCGCCGAGGACACGCTGCGCCAGGCCCAGAAGATCGAGGCCATCGGCCAGCTTACCGGGGGCATCGCGCACGACTTCAACAACCTGCTGATGGTGATCTCGGGCGGCCTCGAGATGCTCGAGCGGACCAGCGACGTCGCGCGACGGCACCGGCTGCTCGATGGCATGCGCCAGGCGGCACAGCGCGGCGCCGGGCTGACTCGGCAGCTCCTCGCGTTCTCCCGCCGGACCAAGCTGAACCCCGAGGCGGTCGACCTCGGCCGCCAGATAAACGGCATGCGCGAGCTGCTCGACCGCAGCCTGCGCGAGGACGTCGAGGTGCGCTACGAACTCGAGCCTGGGCTGTGGCCGGTCGAGGTCGATCCCGGCGAGCTCGAGCTGGTCATCCTCAACCTCGCGGTCAATTCGCGCGACGCAATGCCGAGGGGCGGCACGATCGTGATCCGCGCCGGCAACCTTCCCGCCAATGCCGACGGCCATGCGACGGACTGCGTCTGCCTTTCGGTCGAGGATAACGGCAGCGGCATGACCAGGGAGGTGCAGGAGCACGTCTTCGAGCCGTTCTTCACCACCAAGGAAGTTGGCAAGGGCTCGGGCTTGGGGCTGGCGCAGGTCTACGGCTTTGCCAAGCAGTCAGGCGGCAGCGTCGACATCGACAGCGAAATCGGGCGCGGGACGCGGGTGACGCTGACCCTGCCCCGCTCCCACCGGATCCCGGCGGCCCAGCCGCATCACATCGCCGCGCACACCCAGCAGCGGCCAAGTCCATCGGCAGGCAGCGTGCTGCTGGTCGAGGACGACAACCAGGTGGCGGCGCTGGTCAGCCAAATGCTCGATGAGCTCGGCTACGAGGTCACGCGCGCCGCGACGGCAGCGGCGGCGCTCGGCGCTCTCGCCGACGATCGCAAGGTCGATGTGGTGTTCTCCGACATCATGATGCCCGGCGGCATGAACGGGGTCGAGCTGGCACGGCAGATCCGGGCGCGGCGGCCAGGTCTGCCGGTGGTGCTGACCAGCGGCTATGCCGAAGCCGTGGAGTCCGCCGATCGCGACGCCGATGTGCGGGTGCTGCCAAAGCCCTACCACCTCAACGACCTGGCAGTGGCGCTCCGGGAGGCGCGGGCGCGGCGCCACTAGCTGCCTCGTCGATGCTCAGAACAGCTCGTGCTGGTAGTGCTTGAGGTCGTCGCCGCGACGCCCCTCTCGCGGGCGGGCAGGCGTGAGCCCAAAGAGCACGGCGCATTCGCCGGTGAGGGTGAAGCGCTCGGCCAGGTCCATCTCGCGGCGGCCATCACCGCCATAGCGGACGTCCTCGCTCGACCAGATGCGCATCCACTCCAACCCGGTAGGCGGCGCCGTCAGCGGGTCGGGGATGCTGCGCAGCTTGAGGTCGCGGCCGAAGTTGACCAGCAGCAGGCGGTGATCGCCCGGCTCGTCGGCGAAGTAGCGCAGCAGCAGGGCATCTTCGCTCAGCAGGTTGCCGTCGAGCATGCCGTCGCGCGGCGAGGGCTGCCGGCTGATCGCCGGATCGGTGCGGCGCAGCGCGAGCAAATCGCGGTGCAGCGCCAGTATGTGCGCGTTCCCCTCGGCGTCGGTCCAGTCGAGCTTGGAGCGGGCGAAGGTGCGCTCGTCGTCGGGTCGCGCCATCCGCGCGCTGGACTCCGGGTCGCGCATGCTCTGGAACTGCTGGAGGAACTCGAGCCTGCCGGATTCCACCTGGTCGACCTGCTTCCTACCCTCCGTCCCGAGGAAGTAGAAGAACGGCGTGCTTGCGGCGAACTCCTGGCCCATGAACAGCAGCGGGTTCTCCGGCACCAGCAGGAAGAACGCCGTCATCGCGCGCGCCATTGCCGGGCTGGTGCGCTGCCAGAAGCGCTCGCCGGTCGCCGAATTGGCAATCTGATCGTGGTTCTGCAGGTAGTTGACGAAGCTCTGCGGCCTGAGGTCGAAGGCATTGCTGCCGCGTGGCGCATCCTGCCAGTCATAGCGCTGACCCTGGTAGAGCAGCCCGTACTTGGCGGTCGCGAGCAGCTCCCGCGCGGCACCGACGTGATCGTGCAGATAAGCCTCGTTGCGCGCCGTTGCGGCGGCGACGGCGCTGTGGTGGAAATCCTCGTTCCAGATCGCATCGAGACCGTAACCGCCGCGATCCTGCGGCCGCGCCAGACGGGCGTCCTGCGGCTCGCTTTCGGCGGTGATGAGGATGCCGCGCTCGCCCGCCAC
This sequence comes from Pseudomonadota bacterium, assembly GCA_023427545.1. GTDB lineage: Bacteria > Pseudomonadota > Alphaproteobacteria > Rhizobiales > Devosiaceae > JAEZBF01. Next base: position 10,512 of record JAEZBF010000428.1, on the reverse strand, counting down.
CGCCCGCGCCTTGCGCACGATCTCCGCGACCACGTGCTCCTTCGACTCGTCGTCGACCATCGCGTGGGCGGCGTCGATCCGCAGGCCATCCATGTGGAACTCGTCGATCCAGTACAGCGCGTTGCCGACGAAGTAGTCGCGCGAGCCCTGTGCGCTGTGGCTGAAGTTGATGGAGCGGCCCCACTCGTTGGCATCGTCGGTGAAGTAGTGGGGGCTGAAGGTCTCGAATTTGTCGCCCGCTCCGAAGTGGTTGTAGACCACGTCGAGCACCACCCCGAGGCCATGCGCGTGCGCGGCATCGACGAAGCGGCGGACGTCGTCGGGGCGGCCGTAGAGCCGGGTCGGGGCGTAGAGCAGTACGCCGTCGTAGCCCCAGCCGAAGCGAGCGTCGAACTCGTTGAGCGGCATCAGCTCGATGGCGGTGACGCCAAGCTCCTTGAGGTGTGGGAGCTTGCCGATCGCCGCATCCCAGGTGCCCTCCGGCGTGAAGGTGCCGATGTGCAGCTCGTAGAAGACCTGCCCGTGCGGATTAAGGCCGCGCCAGTCCTTATCGGTCCAGGCGAAGCTGCGGGGGTCGACCAGCTCGGACGGTCCGCGTGGGCCCTCGGGCTGGAAGCGCGAGGCGGGATCGGCGAGGCGCTCGGGCTTGGCGTCGAGCGTCAGCCAATAGCGCTGGCCGGTGGTGAGCGGCAGGATCGCGGAGAAGTAGCCGCCCTTATCGCGCGCCAGCTGGTGGACCTCGCCGCCCTCGACATGCACCTCTACGGACTTGTGGCCGGGCGCCCAGACGCGCAGCGAAAAGCCGCCTTCGACGGGCTCGGCGCCGGCGGGATAGCGGCGGCCGTCGGGGGCTCCGGTGAGGTCGGCGATGGGGGTCATGCGAGGCTCTGGTGAGGGGCGCGGGCTAACCCTGAAGCGTCGGGAAAGTTCCACGAAGGATTGCCCCGGCGAGGGCTCGCGCAACTTTCACCGGCCCTTTGCCCTTGTTGGGGCACGCAGGCGCCGGGGAGCAAGTGCAGATGAGCGACACGCCGGAAACCGCACCGTGGTGGCATACCGCGACGATCTACCAGGTCTATCCCCGCAGCTTTGCGGATAGCGACGGCGACGGGATCGGCGACCTCCGCGGCATCATCTCCAAGCTCGACTACCTCCAGCGGCTGGGCATCTCGGCGATCTGGCTGTCGCCGGTGTTCCAGTCGCCGATGGACGACAACGGCTACGACATCTCCGACTACCAGGCGATCGCGCCAGAGTTCGGCACGCTCCCGGACTTCGACGAGCTGGTGCGCGAGGCCAGGACCCGCGGGATCGGCATCATCCTCGACCTCGTGGTCAACCACACCTCCGACGAGCATCCCTGGTTCGTCGAGGCGCGCAGCTCCCGGCAGAGCCGCTACCGCGACTTCTACATCTGGCGCGACCCGGCGCCCGACGGGGGCGTGCCCAACGACGTGGTCTCGACCTTCGGCGGCCCGGCATGGACCCTCGACCCCACCACCGGGCAGTACTACCTGCACCTCTTCTCGCGCCGGCAGCCCGATCTCAACTGGGCCAACCCGGAACTCCGGGCCGAGATCTACAAGATGATGAACTGGTGGCTGGCACGCGGCATCGCCGGCTTCCGCATGGATGTCATCGACCTGATTGGCAAGGACATCGACAACCGCATCACCGCCGACGGGCCGCACCTGCACGACTACCTTCAGGAGATGCACCGCGAGACGTTCGGCGGCACCGACGTGTTGACGGTGGGCGAGGCGTGGAGCGCGACGCCGTCCTCCGCCCTGCTCTATTCCGGCCGCGACCGCAACGAGCTCTCGATGGTGTTCCAGTTCGAGCACGTCACCAAGGCATGGGACGCAACCTACGGCAAGTGGCGGCCAAAGCCCCTCGACCTCGTGGCGCTCAAGGAAGTCATCGGCAAGTGGCAGCTGGCGCTGGCCGACGACGGTTGGAACTCGCTGTTCTGGGGCAACCACGACCTGCCGCGGGCGGTATCACGCTATGGCGATGCGGCCGGCTTCCACCTCGAATCCGCCAAGTTGCTCGCTACCGTGCTGCACCTGCTCAAGGGCACGCCCTACGTCTACCAGGGGGAGGAGATCGGCATGACCAATGTGCCGTTCTCATCGATCGAGCAGTATCGCGACATCGAAACGCTCAACATGCACCGGTTGCATCTCGAGGCCGGGCTGTCGCCCGAGGAGTTCATCGCCGGGGCCAACCAGAACGGCCGCGACAATGCGCGAACGCCGATGCAGTGGACCGCGGCGCCGCCGCACGGCGGCTTCACCAGCGGCGTACCGTGGATCGAGGTGAACCCCAATTTCACGCGGATCAACGTCGAGAGCAGCGAGAGCGATGCCGGCTCGATCTGGCACCACTACCGCCGGCTGATCGCGCTGCGCAAGCAGCACAGGGTGATCGTCTACGGCGCTTACCAGAGCTACCTCGACCAGCATCCGCAGCTCTTCATCTATACCCGGACCCTCCGCGATGAGAAAGTGGTGGTGGTCGCCAATTTCAGCCGGGAGCCGGCAAGCGTTGACCTCCCGGAGGAGCTGCAGGTCAGCGGCGAGTGCCTGATCCACAACTACGAGCCGGTGACGAGGCTGAACGAGCAGATGACGAGGCTGAACGAGCCGATGACGCTCAAACCCTACGAGGCGTTCGCGATACTCGTTCGCGGGTGAGAGGCGGCGGCTAGTGCGGACCTGAGCCGCAGGGCATCGCCTAGCGCGGCGCCTGAAGCCGTGTTGTCGAAGATGCACCAGGCCACCTCGGCAGGTGAGGCGAGCAGGTCGAGGGCGACGCGTTCGATGAAGTCGTCTGGGTAGCTCGAGTAGTAGACGCGGGGCGAGCCGTGCAGGCGGAGATAGAGCAGGCTGCGGTCGCCACCCGCCGCGCAGGCTGGGGGGACTGGCGGCGGGTCGGCGACAACGCGTGCAACGCCGTGGCGGACGAGCAGTTCTTCCGCGGGAGGTTCGAACCACGTAGCGTGGCGCGGCTCGCAGACGAGGGAGGTGCGCGCGAGCGTGCTGAGTTGCGTGAAGAACGGCTCCGCGACGGGCGCATCGAACTGCAGGCTGGGCGGCAACTGCACGAGCAGCGGTCCCAACCGGTCGCCGAACACGTCAAGCGAGGCGAGGAAGGATCGAAGCTCGGCTTCGGCACCGGCGAGCCGGAGCACGTGGGTGATCGTCTTGGGCAGCTTCACCGAGAAGCGGAAGCTGTCGGGCACGCTGGCCGCCCATCGCTCGAGCGTGGACGGACGGTGGGCTTTGCGGAAAGTCGAGTTGATCTCGGCACAGGGTAGCACCGCGGCGTAACGCGCCAGCGAGCTGCCCTCGAGCGGGAATGCGGCTGCGGTGGCAGGCGGTATGGCCCAGCCCGCGGTGCCGATGCGCATGTTGGAGATCGCGGTCATGCCGAACGAAGCCGCAGCCGGGCTGCGAGTTCCAAGCGTACGTCGAACTAGGGCCGCGGGCGGCGCCCGGCCCTACTTCAGCAGGATCGTCTCGGCGATCTCGATGCCGTAGCCACCGAGGCCGACATACTGTCGCTCGGAGCTCGTCATTACAGCGATCGAGCGGACCCCGAGGTCGCGCAGGATCTGCGCACCGACGCCGACCTTGCGCCAGCGCTGCATGCGCTCCAAGGCGGTCCCGTGCCGTTCGCCGCCCTGCTGGTCGAGCCGCTGGGGCACCTGCTTGCCGTCGCCGGGACCGTCGAGCGCTTCGGCGCTGCGCAGCACGATGATCACGCCGCAACGGCCGCCGCGGCGGATTTCGGCCAGCGCCTTGTCCAGCAGCGTGGCGTCGCCATTTGCGGTGGCGATCAAGTCGAGCAACGGGCGCTCGCGATGGATGCGCACCGGGACCCGCTCGCGGTCCTGAACCTCGCCGAAGACGAGGGCTATCGGCTGCATCGGATCGAACGGCGTCTCGTAGACGTAGGCCTCGGCATTGAGACCGCCGACCAGCGTCGGCACGACGGCAACCCGCTTGAGGACGGACTCGTGCTGCAGGCGATAGGCGATAAGGTCCTCGATGGAGATGATCTTGAGGCCGTGCTCGCGGGCAAAGGCGAGCAGTTCGGGCAGACGCTTGACGGTTCCGTCGTCGTTGACCACCTCGGCCAGCACTCCGGCGGGCTCCAGACCGGCGAGCCGCGCGAGGTCGACACCGGCCTCCGTGTGGCCCGAGCGCTCGAGGACGCCGCCCGTGCGTGCGATCAGCGGAAAGATGTGGCCCGGACGGATGAAATCGGACGCCAGTGCGTTGCCGCCGGCGAGCGCGCGGATGGTCGAGGCCCGCTCGGTCGCGGCAATTCCGGTGGTCATGCCGATGCGGTAGTCGACCGAGACCGTGAACGCGGTGCGGAACGGGTCGATGTTGTTGGCGACCATCGGCTCGAGGTTGAGCGCCGACGCCCGCTCGCCCGGCATGGGCACGCAGATGATGCCGCTGGTGTGCCGGATCATGAAGGCCAGTTTTTCCGGCGACGCCATGCTCGCCGCCATGATGAGGTCGCCCTCGTTCTCGCGGTCGGTGTCGTCGACCACGACCACCAGTTCGCCCGCTGCAATCGCAGCAACGGCGTCTTCGATCGAGTCCAGCGTGTTCAGCGGCTTGTCCATCGCGGCGGTATATGCCCGAGGCTGCCCAACCGCAATCAGTGGCCCGCTAGACGCCACGTGCAGCGCTCCGGAAAAGTAGGACTATTCCCCTTGCCGTTGGGGCTTCGGCCCGGCATGAGAGGGGCAACGCGAGGGAGATAGACGTGAACCTGATCCAGTACCGCACCGAATCCGGCGCGCGGGCCGTTGCCGCCATCGAGAACGGCCAGGGCTTCGAGCTCAACGGGGTGACGACGACCTACGAGCTGGCGCAAGCGGCCATCGCAGATGGCGTCGGGCTTGCCGAGATGGCGCAGCGCAAGGGGCTGGGTCGTGCGATCAACCGCGACGCGATCCTCGCCGAGGGCCGCATGCTGCCCCCGGTCGATCATCCCGATCCGGCGCACCTCTTCGTCACCGGCACCGGCCTGACTCATCTCGGCTCGGCATCGACCCGCGATGCGATGCACAAGTCGGATCAGGCGGCCGCGGAAGCGCCGCTCACCGACAGCATGAAGATGTTCCGCATGGGCCTCGAGGGCGGCAAGCCTGCGCCCGGCGAGATCGGCGTCCAGCCCGAATGGTTCTACAAGGGCAACGGCCACGCCGTGGTGGCGCCGGGCCACCCGATCCCCTCGCCCGCCTTCGCCAAGGACGCGGGCGAGGAGCCGGAGATCGCCGGCATCTACCTCATCGGACAGGACGGGCACCCGTACCGGCTCGGCTTTGCGCTCGGCAACGAGTTCTCCGACCACGTCACCGAGCGGGTGAACTACCTCTTCCTCGCCCACAGCAAACTGCGCGCCTGCTCGTTTGGTCCCGAGCTGCGGCTCGGCGACCTGCCCCGGCACATCAACGGCACCTCGCGCATCCTGCGCGACGGGCAGACGATCTGGGAGAAGCCGTTCCTCAGCGGCGAGGACAACATGAGCCACACCATCGCCAACCTCGAATACCACCACTTCAAGTACGACCTGTTCCGCCAGCCGGGCGACGTCCACGTGCACATGTTCGGCACCGCGACGCTGAGCTTTGCAGACGGCATCAAAACGCAGCAGGGCGACGTGTTCGAGATCGAGGAGAGTCAGTTCGGCGCGCCGCTCCGGAACGTCGTCGCCTGGGACGAACCCAAGGCGATCGCGATCAAGAGCCTCTAGGCCTTCTGGCGCTGCGCCTCCAGATTGGCGCGGTTGAAGGCGAGACCGTTCTCGATCACGATGCGCATGGCGGCCCGGGCAGCGTCAGGGTCGCCGCTCGCGATCGTCTCGGCGACGGCGCGATGCTGCGTGAGCGACAGCGCTAGGCGCGACGGCTCCTGGACGGGCGAACTGATCCGCAATCCGGCAACCAGAGCCACCTCGATCAGCGTGGAAATCGAGCGCAGGAACGGGTTGGCCGCCGCGGCAGCGACCGCAAGGTGGAACCGCAGGTCGTTGTCCACGAACTCGTCGTGGGTGGTATCGGCCGCGCTCATCGCCTCCAGCCACCGCCAGATGTCTTCCAACTGCTTGGGGCTATGCCGTTCCGCGGCCAGCGCCGCCGCCTCGGGCTCTATGGCGAGCCGCATCTCGGAGAGATGGACGAGGAAGGCGGGGTCGAAGCCGTTGGTCGCGTGCCAGATCAGCACGTCTCTATCGAAGAGGTTCCACTCCGTGCGGTCACGCACTCGCGTGCCGATCCGCGCCTTAGCCTGGATCAGACCCTTGCCCGCGAGCGTCTTCATCGCCTCGCGCAACACCGTGCGGGAGACACCGAAGCGCTCGGTCAGTTCCGCATCTCCAGGCAGTATCGAGCTCTGCGGGAACCGGCCGGCAACGATCGCCATCCCGATCTCGCGCGCCACCCGCGCGGTCCGCGAGCGGCGGTAGTCTGTTTCAGGCCTCGCTATGTCGCTGGCGTCCGCCACGTAGGGGGTCCGTCCGATGTAATGGGAGCCGCCTTACGCGGCGCCGGAGTTAGTCCGTCGACCGCATACGCCTGATCCGCTCGAAAGCCACCGCAACGATGATGGCGCCGCCGATCAGGGTGCCCTGCCAGAACGGATTGATGCCGAGCAGGCCCAGGCTATTGCGGATGACTTCGATCAGCGCCGAACCCACCAGCGCGCCGATCGCCGTGCCGACGCCGCCGACGAGGCTGGCGCCACCGATGACTGCAGCGGCGATCACCTGAAGCTCGAGGCCGTTGCCGATGTTGGTTGTCACGGCGCCCAGCCAGCCGGTCTGGATGACGCCGGCGACACCGGCCGCAAGCGCCGAGATCATGTAAACGGCGACCTTGATCGGCTTGACCGGCACGCCCGTCAGGGTCGCGGCGTGCTCGTTGCCACCGATGGCAAAGACATGACGCCCAAAGCGCGTCCAGCGCAGCACGAAGCCGGTGATTGCGGCAAAGATCAGCATGTACCAGACGGGATTGGCGATGCCGAATGTGGCCCCGCCGCCCAGCGCGAGGAGCCTGTCGTGATCGGGCCCGAACTGGAACACTGTCTGGTTATTGGAGACGATCATCGCGAAGCTGCGCGCGACCGACAGCATGCCCAGCGTCACAACGAATGGTGGAAATCCTAAGTAGGCAATGAAGATGCCGTTGAAGGCTCCCACCGCCAGTGAGGTCAGGAGCGCGGCGGCGACACCCACCTCGAGGCTTGCCCCTGCGTGCATGGTGGTCGCGAGCACCATGCTCGAGAGGCAGAGGATCGAGCCGACGGACAGATCGATGCCGCCGGAGATGATCACCAGCGTCATCCCCAGCGCGATGATCGCGGTGAAGGTGACGTTGCGGGTGATGTTGAACATGTTCTGCGGCGTCGCGAAGGCCTTGGTCGCGAACGTCAGGTAGAGGCAGGCCACGATGATGGCGATGAACACCCAGAAGGCCTGGCTGTTGAGCAGGTGACCCAGAGGCGTGTGCTGCCGACGGCCGATGACCTGGTCCATCGTGCTGTTGGTGGTGCTGGTGATGGCCATTTCGATCAGCCCTGTTCGATGGCGCCGGTAATGAGGCCGGTGACCTCCTCCGGCGAGCTCTGTGCGATTCTCTTGTCGGCGACCTTGCGGCCGCGCCGCATGACGATCACGCGATCTGCGACCGTGAAGACGTCGGGCATTCGGTGACTGATGACGACGATGGCGATGCCCTTTTCCCGCAGCTGGCGGATATGGTTGAGCACCTCGGCCACCTGCCGAACCGAGATGGCGGCGGTCGGCTCATCCATCAGCACGATCTTGGCGTCGTAAAGCATGGTGCGGGCGATGGCGACCGCCTGCCGCTGCCCGCCGGACATCTGCTTGATGATGTCGCGCGGCCGCGTCTCGGACTTGAGCTCCGCAAAGCGCTGCCCTGCCCGCTTGTACATGCCCGCATAGTCGAGAATGCTCAGCGGGCCGAAGCCCAGCCGCAGTTCGCGACCGAGGAAGACGTTCGCCGCGGCAGTCAGGTTGTTGCAGAGCGCGAGGTCCTGGTGGACGATCTCGATGCCGTGCTTCCGCGCATCGGATGGGCGGTGCATGACGATCTCGCTGCCCTCGAGCCTGAGGGTGCCGTGGGTGGGCTGGAAGTTTCCCGCGATCATCTTGACCAGCGTCGACTTGCCGGCGCCGTTGTCCCCCATCAGGCCGACGACCTCGCCCGGCTCGATCGAGAACGAAACGTCGTTGACGGCGTGAATCGCGCCGAAGTGCTTAGATACGTTGGTAAGTTCGAGTAACGCCACCACTCCGCCTCCCGCGCGGCAACGTGCCTGCCCGGCCTCGGGCGGCATCAAGACAGTTCGCGGTCTCGGCGTCCCCTCCCCAGGCGAAAGCCGGCCTCACGTTCGCAAATGGCCTCGGCGAGGTCAACGGACCGGCCGCCGAACGGCTACCTTTGCGCCCGCAACCCTTATCGCATCGCGGTCGAGGACAAAAGTATGATTTTTGTGTCCGCCAAGTTGACGCACCCCTGACGACCGGGTTAGTTGATGCGCCGGATCGTACCGAGTTGACCAAGGCCCGATGCGCCTTGGTTCGTACCGATCCATGGGAGGGAGATATCATGAAGAAACTTGCATTCATCGCCGCTGCGGCGGCGCTGGCGCTTGCCGGCTCGGCTGTTGCTCAGGACAAGAAGCAGCTGGTCATCGTGGTCAAGGGCCTGGACAACCCGTTCTTCGAAGCCATTCACCAGGGCTGCGAGAAGTGGAACTCGGAGAACGCGAGCTCCGAATACACCTGCTTCTACACCGGCCCGGCGTCGACCTCGGATGAAGCCGGCGAAGCCCAGATCGTGGCCGACATGCTGGCCAACCCCAACACTGCCGCGATCGCGATCTCGCCGTCGAACGCTCCGCTGATCGCCCAGGCGATCCGCTCGGCCAACCCGAGCATCCCGGTCATGACGCTCGACGCCGACCTCGCCAAGGAAGACGCATCGCTGCGCAAGACCTATCTGGGTACCGACAACTACCTGATGGGCTACAAAATCGGCGAGTACGTCAAGAAGGCGATCCCCGCCGGCGGCAAGGTCTGCACCATTCAGGGCAACCCCGCGGCCGACAACATCCTGCGCCGTGCGCAGGGCTTCCGCGATGCCCTGACCGGCCAGAAGGATCTCGCGACCCTCGCCGGTGAAGGCGGCTGGACTGAAGTTTCAGGCTGCCCCGTGTTCACCAACGACGACGGCGCCAAGGGCGTTCAGGCGATGACCGACATCCTCGCCGCCAACCCCGACCTGGTGGCGTTCGGCATCATGGGCGGCTGGCCGCTGTTCGGCGCTCCGCAGCCCTACCGCGACCTGTTCAAGCCGATGGCCGACAAGATCGCCAACAACGAATTCGCGATCGGCGCCGCCGATACGATCGGCGACGAAGTCGCGATCGCCAAGGAAGGCCTCGTGACCGCGCTCGTCGGCCAGCGGCCGTTCGAGATGGGCTACAAGGCCCCGTCGGTGATGATCAGCCTGATCAAGGGCGAGAAGGTCGACGATCCGGTGTTCACCGGTCTGGACGAGTGCACCAAGGACACCGCCGACACCTGCATCCAGAAGTAGGCTAACGCCGGGGCGCTGCCAGTTGGTGGCGCCCCGGTTCTACTCACACTCACTCCAAAGTGGGCGCGCCGGTCGCGCCCTTTTTTTGTGCCTGTGCGGTTGAGCGGGGTTTGCCCGCCGGTCGAGGGCATGTCAGTTTCGCCGCCTTCCGGGCGGATGAAGGGGTACTCAGGTGAACGCATTCAAGACGCGCAAGGTGGGCAGGACCAACCTTGAGGTGACCGAGCTCGGCTTCGGGAGCGCGACGCTGGGGGGCATGCTCGGCACGATCGTCTCCGACCAGCAGGGGCGCGAGGCGGTGACGGCAGCGCTCGATGCCGGCATCGGGTTCTTCGACACCGCACCGCACTATGGCTTCGGGCGCTCGGAGCACGTGCTTGGCGACGCCATCCGTTTCCGCCAGGACGGCGTGGTGATCTCGACCAAGGTCGGGCGGCTGCTCAAGCCGGTGCGCAGCGAAGCAGAGCGGAGCGCGCCGCAGCCATGGACGCAGCCCTATCCCTTCGAGCTCGTCTACGACTACTCCTACGACGGCGTCATGCGCTCCCACGAGGCGAGCCTTCAGCGGCTCGGACTGGGCAAGGTCGACATCCTGCTGGTCCACGACATCGGCGTGCAGACGCACGGCGAAGACCTCAACAAGCGGTATTGGGCGCAGCTCGCGGACGGCGGTTACCGCGCACTGCAGGAGCTCAAGACCCACGGCGACATCGCGGCGATTGGTCTGGGCGTCAACGAATGGCCGGTGCTGATGGACGCGCTGGGAATCGGTGACTGGGACGTGTTCCTGCTCGCCAACCGCTACAATCTGCTCGAGCAGATTGTAGCGGTTGGCGAGCAGGAACACGTCCCAGTCACCGATT
>JAEZBF010000379.1 GCA_023427545.1 Pseudomonadota bacterium | reverse complement strand
GACAATAGGCGCGGTCGTACCGCGTCCCCTGCTCGGCGACGTGGTCGAAACCGGGCGTGCTGATGAAGTCGCTGCCGTAGCAGCTCAGAGTGTCGGTGCGTTGCTGGTCGGTGCAGACGATCAGGATATTGGGCTGGCCCATCGGCTACTTCATGCCCGTGATTGCGATGCCTTGGATGATCTGGCGCTGGAAGAACAGGAAGACGACGACCAGCGGGGCGGCGGCGATGAAAGCGCCGGCGAAGGGGTTCATCAGCGAGGAGTTCTCAGCAGTCTGCGAGGTGAGGCTGGCGAGACCGACCGATAGCGTCTGCATTTCGGAGGCGTTGGCGACGACGATGGGCCAGAGCAGCGATTCCCACTGATGCAGGAAGGTGATAATGCCCAACGCCGCGCAGGCCGGTGCCATGGTCGGCAGTACGATGACGAAGAAGGTGTGCCAGGCCGAGGCACCGTCGATACGTGCGGCTTCGATCAGTTCGTCGGGGAAGTCGCTCATGAAGCCGCGCATGAGGAAGATGCCGAAGGCGCTGATCACGAATGGCGCAATAAGGCCCTGGTAAGTGTTCACCCACTTGAGGGCAGCGACGATCTGGAAGTGGGGGATGAGCAGGACCGGTAGTGGGATCATCATCGTTGCGACGACGAGATAGAACAGCAGGTCGCGGTTCTGGAACCGGAACTTGGCGAAGACGTAGCCGATGTAGGCGCTGGTGATTACCGTCAGCCCCGTAACAATCGTCGCCACAACGGTGGAGTTGATGAACATGCGCGAGAAATTGCGCTGGCTCCACATGTAGGCGAGGATTTCGAGCGTCCATCGCTTGGGCAGCAACTCGGGCGGATAGTCGAACATCTCCTGCTCGGTCTTGAAGACCGCAAAGAACATCCAGACCATGGGAAAGAGCATGATCACGGCGCCGATCAGGAGAAGGACGTGGCCGAACGTCCAGCCGCGGAAGAACCTCACGATGCCTGCCTCCCGCGCGAGAACTGGAAGAGCATCAGGCTGAGCGCCGCAATGATCGTAAAGAGGATCACCGAAACCGCCGCGCCGTAGCCGAAGCGGGACAGGCGGAAGGCCTGCTCCAGGATCAGCATGACCACCGAGGTCGTCGATCGCGCGGGACCGCCCTGGGTGACGACAAACATAGGCTCGAAAATCTGCAGGCTATTGATCACGCCGGTGATCAGCACGAACCACAGCGCTGGCTGGATGTTGGGCAACGTGATGTAGCGGAACTGCTGCCATCGCGTGGCGCCGTCGATTTCCGCGGCCTCGTAATACATGCGGGGCACGGCCTCCATCGCAGCGAGGAGGATGATCACGCGGATGCCCAGGTACTTCCAGTAACCGAAGAGGATGATGGTAGGCATCGACCACTCGGTGGTAGTTGTCCAGCCGATCTCAGGAAAGCCGGGCAGGCCGAAGAGTTCGGTGATCCAGTAGAGTCCGTTGTTGAGGATGCCGAAGCGTGGCTCGAAGATGGTCTTCCAGACCACGGAGGCGGCAACCACCGTAACCACAGCGGGCAGGAAGTAGGCCAGTCTGACGAATGTGCGCAGCCGCGGAATCGAGCGCAGCGCGTTGGCAATCAGCAGGGCGAGCAGCGTCCCGCCGATGACGTTGCCGAGGGTGAAGTAGACCGAGTTCCAGAGCGCTTGCCAGAAGACGTTATCGAGGATCAGGGCTTCCCGGTAATTGTCGAGCCCGATGAAGCGGTTGTTCGGATTGCCCGGGCTCCACTGATAGAAGCTCAGGCCGAACGTCCAGAAGATCGGGATGATGTACCAGACCAGAAAGAAGGCCGCCGTCAGGAGGATCGCACCCCAAACGAAAAGCTGCGTCTCCCGAGGTTGCTTCATCAAAGCGCTTCCTGGTTTGGAAAGGGGCGCCGGATTGCCTCCGGCACCCCTCGCGTTAGTCAGGCTGATCTAGCAGATCAGGGCTGGTTCGGGATCATCAGGTCGTCATGCTTGTAGCGACGCTCGAGGATCGGCCAGCTCTCGCGCTGGGCCAGCACCGCGTTCATCTTCTGCTCGGCGGCGGCAATCTTGCCGTCTAGATCGTTGGGATCGAGAATCACCTGCTGGAGTAGCTGGTTCTGCTCGTCACGGATGGCATCCGGCACCACGTTGATGATGCTGTATTCCATCGCAGGCGCGAGCCCCGCGGTGATCGGATCGTCCTGCACGGCCGGGTCGTTGAGGACGCCGGCATAGGCGGGCACGAAGCCGTTGTTGAGCGCGCTGTCGTGGAGGACGTTGCCCGGGCGGGAATAGGTGTAGTGCCAGAAATCCCATGCCACCGCCTTAGCTTCGGCCGAAGCATAGGGATTGACCGCGGCTTCCACCGGAACCGGCATGTTGCCGTAGGCCGGCTTGAAGTCGCCCGTCGGGGTCGGCATCGGCACCCCGATCCAGCCCATGTCCTTGCTGAGCGGGCGCACGCTGCCCACGATCCACGAGAAGCCGATGTACATTGCGGCCTTCTTGCCGAGGAAAGCGTTCCACTGCAGCTGGATCAGCGCCGGATCGAACGTCTTGTCGACGTGCATCAGGTCAGAGAAGAACTGCACCGCCTTCTTGAACTCGGGGTTCTGCACCTGGACCTTTTTGGTGTCCTTGGTGAAGATGTAGCGGCCCTGCTGGTAGATGGCGTTCTGCAGGTATTCCTGCGGAATCATCGAAAGACCGGCGACATTGATGCGGCCGCGGCCGTCACGCTGGGTCAGCTTGATGGCGGCCTGACGGAGCTGTTCCCAGGTCTTGGGAATGTCGGCCTCGGTAAGCCCGGCTTCCTTCCACATATCGGTGTTGATCAGCAGGATCGGCAGCTGCGTGCCCATCGGCAGGAAGTGGACCGAGCCGTCGTCGCAGGCGAGCGCGTCCTCGGTGAACCCGACCCAGTTCTTCTTGAGGTAGTCGAGGTCGGCCACGTCCGTGGGAATAGGGTCCATCAGCTTGGAGTCGCAGAACTGCGAGGCCCGGCTGGTGTGCATGTGGTAGAGCTCGGGCTGGCCCGAGGGGATGTTGGTCGCGAGCGCCTGGAAGTACTGCTCCCAAGGCTGCATGACGACCTCAATTTCGACGTTGGGGTACATGGCCATGTACTCCTCGGTCCAACGCTTCTCGTACTCGGCGCGGGTGTTCACCCACTCCCAGTACGTCAGCTTGATCGGCTTGCCGCCGTTGATCTGATCTTTCTTGACGTACGGAACGCCCGTCGCGCTCTGCTCCGCCGCAGCGTCCTGCGCCCAGGCCGGGCGTGAAATGCCCATGGCCGCGAGTCCGAGAGCGGACCCGATGATCATCTGCCTACGATTGAACGTCATGAGCTTACCTTTCCGGCGCCTCGACCGAGGCGCGCCTCTCCCTGTGCAACTCTACGGCTGCCCATTTAACGATACAAGCACCTCAATAGGCTGTCAAACCGGCTTCTTCGCCGGACGACAGAAGTGAACGAAGGACGCGAGAGATCATGACGGAATTGAGCAGAGGTGCGCGCCACAGCCGCCATTTCGCGCCAGGCTCCTACTCTACCAGCTGGCACGATCACGCGCGCCTCTCGACACGATCGTCTTTATCGATACACTGATCCCAACGCCTTCTCCTTGCTCACGAGATCCATGCTTCGTCCTCACGCTCGTCCCAACAGCGCTGCCGGTGCCGGCACCAGCTCAAATCCTCAGGCAAAGCCGGCGCTCGCCCCTGCCCCCGCCGATGCCATCCCCTTCGACGTACGGGGTGCCCGCGTGCTGCTCGATCCGGCGACCGGCGGGTTGGTGCGGGCAACCGCTGCGGACGAGCTCGACTTCATGAGCGGAACCAATGGCCGGGGATTGCTCCGCATCGCTGCCCCACTCCCCGACTACCCGTCCCACTTCGTCGAGTTAGGCACACACGGGAAGCCGGAAATCCGGCGCAATGGTGACACGCTCACCCTCGCGCACGAACGCCTGCAGACGAAGTACGCCGACCTCGACATCGCCGTTGAGGTCGACATCGAGCCGACGCGCGAAGGTCTCGTCCTGCGCGCCCGCGTCCGGAACGGTTCGAATCTGCGGCTGCCCCAGGTCGCATTCCCGCAGTTGCTTGGGCTCTTGCCGGTCGGCGGCGCAGACGACACCCGCGTCCGCATGAGCCGCGGCACCATGTATCCGCTGCGCGAGCTCTGCATGCGGCCAGACGACGCCACCTTCCTCGACATTCCGCTGCAGCGCTACTTCGGCTACGGCGCGTTCGAACTCAGCATGAAGTGGATGGATTTCGGCTCGGCTGCAGGCGGCCTCACCATGTACGGCCGCGACCAGCGCTACCGGGCCCAAGGCCTGCTGGTGGAGCGGCAGGGCCGCACGGCAGAGACCGTCGACCTGCGCTGGATCCACATGCCGCTGATCGAGCCGGGCGAGACGTGGGAGAGCGGCGATTTCGTCGTGCTGCTCCACCGGGACGACTGGCACGCTGGGGCCCGCGCCTTCGCCGAATACGCGCGCGACGCCTACCCCTATAACGCGCCCCAGCACATCCGTGAGGCGCTGGCGATTCGCAGCATGTGGGCGGCCGTCCGCAATGCCGACAAGCCCGAAGGCGGAATCGGCAGAATCGCTGACATCGCCGCAGAGCTGGCCGATCCCCAGCTTTCGGTCGCCGAGCTGGTCGTCTGGCACTGGTGGCAGAAGAACGGCTTGCCGATCCTGCTCGACCCGCGCCTCGGAACCGAAGATGACCTCGCCGCGGTACTTGCGCGCTGCAAGGAGATCGGCATGCCGGTCTCCCTCTTCGTCAGCCATCATTTGCTGCGCGACACAGACGAGACCCCCAAGGAGTGGCGCCACCTCAACGCGGCCCTGCAGCCCGTTCAGGACGACTGGACCTATGGCCGAGACTTCCTGCCTCGCTGGCGCGTGCCCTTCATGGG
>JAEZBF010000320.1 GCA_023427545.1 Pseudomonadota bacterium | reverse complement strand
ACCCCCCCGGGGTGCGCCCCCCCGGCGCCGGCCGCCCCCGGGGGCGCCACGGCCCGCGTTTACGATTATTCGAATACGACGCAGTATGGCGTCGATATCACCAACAACGACCAGGAGCAGTCGTTCTGCGAGGGCCCCACGTTCAACCCCACGTCCGACAATGGTGGGAACGGCAAGGCAACCGGTAACCCCGCGGTCGGCAACCCCGGCAACGACAAGAACGTCGGCAATGCCGGCGAGAACCCGAGCGGAAAAGACAATGCCGGCGGCAATGGCAACGGCAATCCCGGTGTCGGCAACCCGGGCAATGACAAGAATGTCGGCAACGCCGGCGAGAACCCGAGCGAAAACAACAACGCCGGCGGCAACGGCAACGGCAACAACAAGTACCCGCTGAACGTTACGACAACTCGGGGCCGGCGCCGCGGGCGCCGGCCTTTTCGTTTGCATCTCCCGCGACGTGCCCTCCGTGGAACCCCCCCGCATCCCACAGGCGTTTATGATCATCGAAGGAGGATGACATGGCAGATCAGAGCACTCGCGGCCGCAACCAGGACCGCGCCAGGGTCGCCGGCGGACAGGATCACGAAGTCCGCTACGAAGCGCAAAAGGCCGGCGTCTCCAAGGGCGAGGTCAGGCAGGCCGTCAAGGACGTCGGCAACAGCCGCCGGAAGGTCGAGGATAAGCTCGAAAAGAACGGATAGGCCGTCCTCCCGTTCGGCTCGGCAAACCCCGATCGCTTCCCCATGCGGCTCGTCGGTCTCGGCCTGATCCTCGGTGGGCTGCTCTTCGTCACCCTGGCGACGATGTACTTCACGACGCCCGCCGGAGCGCTGCCGCCGTTCCTGCCGGGATGGGCGCATGGGTCCAGCGAGATCCGCTGGGCGCAGGGCCTCCTGGCCCTTATCGTCAGTCTTGCGTGCTTCGGATTCTCATGGGGCGTGCAGCCGAAGCATCGGCACTGACGCGGCCCAGACGCAAAAAAGGGCCACTCGCGAGAGTGACCCTTTTGCGTTCATCGCTGAACTGGTGGAGCCAATCGGAATCGAACCGACGACCTCTTGAATGCCATTCAAGCGCTCTCCCAACTGAGCTATGGCCCCTGAAACTTGGGATGGCGGACGGGCAAACCCGCCGCGCGGTGCAACCTCTTAGTGAAGCGCCACCCGCCTTGCAAGGGGCGAGATGGCGGAACCGTCAGCGCTCGTCGCCACCGCCCACGTCGAAATCGAGATCCTCTTCCTCGTCTTCCTCCTCGAGGAAGACATCGGCCTCGTCGTCGCCAATGTCCTCGACATCCTCGACGTCCTCGACCTCGGGGATATCCTCTTCGGCGGCTTCCTCGGTCTCGACCTCGTCGAGCGACACGATCTCGGGAGCGCCGGGCTCGACCGCAGCCTCTTCGACCTCGACCTCCTCGTCTTCCTCTTCGACCTCGCGCTCGGGCGCCGCACGGCCGCGGGCAGTGGCCTCGAAGTAGGAGCGCGGGTAGGACTTGCCGGTGTAGGGGGACACGACCGGGTCCTTGTTCAGATCGTAGAACTTGCGGCCCGTATCGGGATCTTCCCGTTTGGTGCCACGGTCGGAGTTGGCCAAGGTCGACCTCTTGTCAATGTCGGAGCGAGCGCGTCGGTTAAGGACAAAGCGGCGGCCTGTCAAACCGAAAATTCCGGGCGCCCTGCCTCGCTCGATCGGGGTTTCGCGGGCGGCGGAGGCTGGCCGCCGCAGCGCTTGCCATGATAAGGCCTGCGCCCGGAAAACGGTTCCGTCCGGCGGAGCCGCAACGCATCCAGGGCGGGTGAATGTCCGAACTCAGCCAACCGATGCGGCCGCTCCGGACCCAACGCGCCCGGCCGCTGCGTGGTACGTTTGCCGTGCCGGGCGATCCCACGGTAGCGATGCGCGCGCTGCTCATCGCAGCCATGGCGCGCGGGGAAAGCCGCATCCTCAACCTGCCGCGGCACCCCGTGGTGGCCGCGATGGCCGCGGCGATCGTATCGCTGGGCGCCCGGGGGGAGGCGGCAGAGGGCGGCGTGACCATCAGCGGGCTCGGCGTCGGCGGGCTGCTCGAGCCCAACGGCGCGCTCGACCTCCTTGCGGACGACGATCTGGCGGCGCTGCTGCTGGGCGCGGTGGGCATCTATCCTTTCGAGACACGGTTCGCGGGCAGCGGCCGGCCGGTGGGCGCGCTGCTCAACGCCCTCGAGGCGCTCGGCATCGTCATCGACTGGAATGGCGAGCGCCGCGGGCCGCTGGCGCTGCGCGGGCCGCGGACGCCCGTGCCGGGTCCCTACCCCGCCGGCTCTGACGCGGCGCGGACGGCGCTGCTGCTCGCGACAACGTCGATCCCGGGCATCACGACGATCACCGCCCGCCGGGCGGCCCACGACCACACGGAGCGCATGCTGGAGGCTTTCGGGGCGAACATCGAGTGGGCCGACGACGAGGAGGGCGTCCGCACGATCCGGATCGAGGGGCTGCCGGACCTGGGCGGGCGCGACCTGCTTCTGCCCGGCAATCCGACCGGGACGGCGGTCGGCATCGTCGCTGGGCTGGTGACGCAAGGCGCCGAGATCGAGGTCGACGGGGTGCTGCTCAATCCGGCGCGTACGCTGGTGGTGGACGTGCTCACCGAGATGGGCGCGGACCTCGCGGCGGTCAGCCACGGGCGGAGCGGCGGCGAGGACGTTGCGCGCATCGCGGTGCGCCAGACGGCGCTGGGCGGCCTGCATTTCGATGCAGAGCGTACGGCGGCGCTGGCGGACGAACTGCCGATGCTGCTGGTGGCGGCAAGCTTTGCCCGCGGGGACACCGTGATCAAGGGCCTGCCCGAAGACAGCGAGGGCTGGATTGCCGAAGTGACCGCCGGGTTTACCGCCAACGGGGTGCAGTGGCGCAAGGAGGGCGACACCCTCATCGTCCACGGACAGGGCCGGGTGACCGGCGGCGGGACCATCGCGGCGCCGGCCGATCCGCGCACCGCGCTCGTCTTCCTGATGATGGGGATGGCCACCCGTGACCCGATCACCGTCATGGACCATTCGGGGCTCGAGGGGCGTTACCCAGGCGTGCTCAATGCGCTAACGGCGCTCGGCGCCAGCTTCAGGGAGGAGCGTCCGTGATCATCGCGGTGGATGGACCGGCAGCATCGGGCAAGGGCACGCTGGCGGCGGGCCTGGCGCGGCACTACGGCCTGCCGCATCTCGATACCGGCCTGCTCTACCGCGCAGTCGGGCGCGCCGTCGAAGCACACGAGAACAGCCCCGATTTCGAGGCGCGGGCGATCGCAGCGGCGGAAAGCCTCGACTTCACCGACATCGAGCCCGAATTCCTGCTCAGCCAGCGGGTGGGGAGCCTCGCGAGCAAGGTCGCGGTGATTGGACCGGTGCGAAAGGCACTGTTCCGGGTGCAACGCGAGTTCGCGCTGCGGCCCGGCGGCGCGGTGCTCGACGGGCGCGATACCGGCACGCAGATCGTCCCCGAGGCGGACATCAAGCTCTTCATCGTCGCCGAACCCGAGGCACGAGCCGAACGCCGGGCCCGGCAGTTTGAGGCGCGCGGGCAAAAGGTCGACCGCGCGGCGCTCAAGGCGGGGATCGAGGAGCGCGACGCCCGCGACCGCAACAACCCCTTCGGGGGCTTTTACCCCGCGCCCGACGCCCACCAGCTCGACACCACAAAGCTCGATATCGACGCCGCGCTCAAGGCGGCGATCCGGATCATCGACGAGACGATGGCGTCCCGGACCGGCAGCCAGGCGGTCCGGTGACGCGGACACTTGCCCGCCTGGCCCAACTCCACTATATCACCGGCACTTCGCGCAGCCGTCGCAATCGTCGACGTGGTGCCGGCAGGCAAGGCAGGGCCGAAGCGGTCCTAATTCACTCCTTGCCCAACGGCGGCCCCGGTGACGCTCTCTTTTCCGGGATGCCCGGCACGCGGATCTAAGACCCGCATCTGCAGCACGCTTACGGCCAATCGCGCCGCATCGTTCCATTGGGAACGGTCAGGCCGAAGCCGTTGCCGATGCCAACCCAAACCGCCGGCGCACTGGAGAATAGCAAACTTGGCTCAGCCGCAAACCGCTCAGAAAGAAGACTTCGAAGCCCTGCTCATGGACTCGTTCATGGAGAACGAGCCGCTGGAGGGCACCGTCGTCAAAGGCAAGATCGTCGCGATCGAAAAGGACCTCGCGATCATCGATGTCGGCCTCAAGACCGAAGGCCGCATCCCCATGAAGGAATTCGGCCAGGCCGGCCGTGACGGCACCATCAAGGTGGGCTCCGAGGTCGAGGTCTATGTCGACCGCGTCGAGAACGCGATGGGCGAAGCCGTCCTCTCGCGCGACAAGGCGCGCCGCGAGGAGAGCTGGGTCAAGCTCGAAGAGATGTACAACAAGAACGAGCGGGTCGAAGGCGTGATCTTCAACCAGGTCAAGGGCGGTTTCACCGTCGACCTCGAAGGCGCCGTGGCGTTCCTGCCCCGCTCGCAGGTCGACATCCGTCCGATCCGCGACATCGGACCGCTCATGAACGTGCCGCAGCCGTTCCAGATCCTGAAGATGGACAAGCGCCGCGGCAACATCGTCGTGTCGCGCCGTGCGATCCTTGAGGAGAGCCGCGCCGAGCAGCGTTCGGAAATCGTCCAGCAGCTCGAGGAAGGCCAGATCGTCGACGGC
>JAEZBF010000269.1 GCA_023427545.1 Pseudomonadota bacterium | reverse complement strand
AGGATCTGGAGGATGTTGCGCGCCTCCTCGTCGAGGTCCTCGAGTTCGATCTCGGTGAGGCTGGCATTGCCGGCGAACGCCAGCCCATAGGGTGCCGCGGCCTTGGCGAGGTCGGGGAGGGAGATCGGCGCGTAATGCTCGGCGATCCAGTCGTGGTAGAAGTAGCCCGGGCTGTACTTGGGCACTTCCTTGACCAGGTGGTCGAGCACCGTCTTGAACCGCGAGAACCCGCGCTGGTGCCGGGCCAGCACTTCCGCCAGCTTCATCGCGACGCTGATCTTCTGCATCGGGTCGGGGATGTGCTGGATCGCACCGACGAGGAAACGGTTGATCGCGTACTTCACCGATGCGGTGGGCAGGGCGTCGTACCCTAGATAGACGATGCCGCCCGGAGCAAGCCGGGCCGCGATCAGCTCCAGCATCGGCCCGCGGACGTGCTGTGGTATCCAGGCGAACACGCCGTGCGCGGCGATGTAGTCGAACTTCTCGCCGTCCCTTGGGTAGGTGAGGATGTCGCCTTGGTGCAGGTCGACATTGGTGATCCCCGCCGCCCGTGCACGTTCGACGCCCACCGCGATCGCGCCCGCGGCAAGGTCGAACCCGACTGCGCGTGCGCCTGGCGTCGAGGCCGCGAAGGCCGTGGCATTGATGCCCGAGGCGCAGCCGATCTCGAGGTATGAGGCCGTTTCGACCGACGGTCCGGCAAGCCCATGCGCCAGCGCCGAGGCGCGGATCCGGTCCGGCGACATGTCGGTGCTGAGGACAACCGGATAGTCGAGCTCGTCGTAGGCGAACGGCCTGTCGCTCCGCACGTCCGCCATCGCCCCTGCCCCGCTGCACGCTGCTGCGGCGAAAACCTAGCACTGCCTCCGGGGTGGCGAAAGACGAGGTCAGCGCAAGGTCAGTTTCCGCCGCCGAAAAGCTGACCGAGGAGATCGCCGATGTTGCGCGCCCGGCGCGGCTCCTGCTGCTGCTGAACCTGCTGGGCCTGCTGTGACTGTTCCATCGGCTGCAGCATGGTGTCGGCGGTCTCGACGCGGGCGAAGGCGCCCGGCAGCTCCGCGACCTGCAGGCCCTGGTGGGCCTTCTGCATGAACTCGCTCCAGATCTCGACCGGCACGTTGCCGCCAGAGAGCGTCGTTGCGGTGTCGTCGTCGTTGCCGAGCCAGACCCCCGTCACCATCTTGGCGGTGAAGCCGACAAAGACGGCGTCGCGCGCGTGCTGGCTGGTGCCGGTCTTGCCGGCGATCGGCCAGCCGGCGAGGTTCGCCTTCTTGCCGGTGCCGATCTCGAGCGCGGTCTGGAGCATGTCGTTCATCTCGCCGACGATCTCGGGCGCGATCACCTGCCCCGGCCCGGCCGGAACGGCATCGTAGAGCACCTTGCCGTCGGCGGTTTCGATACGCGTGATGACGTTGGCGATCACGCCCTGCCCGCCATTGGCGAACGGCGCATAGGCGGCGGTCAGCTCGAGTAGCGAGACTTCCGACGTGCCGAGTGCAATCGAGGGCACCGCGTCCATGTTGGTCGAGATGCCCATGCGCTGGGCGGTCTCGATCACCTTCTCGGGCCCGACGTCGATGGCGAGGCGGGCGGCGACGGTGTTGAGCGAATAGGCGAGCGCGTTCCGCAGGGTAACCGGGCCGGCGTACTTGCCCGAGGCATTGGACGGCCGCCAGCCGTTGTAGTCGAACTGGGCGTCGTCGGCGACGGTGTCGGGCGTATAGCCCTTCTCCATGGCCGCCAGATAGACGAACGGCTTGAACGCCGAGCCCGGCTGGCGGCGGCCGGTAACGGCCCGGTTGAACTGGCTCTTCTGGTAGTCGACGCCGCCGACCATGGCGCGGACCGTGCCGTCGACGTCCATGGCGACCAGCGCCGCCTGGCTGAAGTGCCGCTTGTCGCCTTCCTTGGCGACCGCTTCCTTGACGACGAACTCGGCCTGCTTCTGGAGGTCCCAGTTGATCGTGGTCTGCACCACGACGTCCTGCTTGATGTCCCCGATATAGGCCTGCATCAGGCTCTCGACCCAGTCGGCGACGTAGGACTCGGCGCCGGTCACCTTGGTGCGCACCTTCTGGTCGGGCAGGATCACCGCCGCCTTGGCCTCGGCGTCGCTGATATAGCCCTGCTGCGCCATGGCGTTCAGCACCAGCTTCTGGCGGGCCGCGATGGCCTGCGGGTCCTTGCCGCGCGGGTTGAGGCGCGAGGGCGCCTGCACCGAGCCGGCGAGGATCGCCGCTTCGCCGAGCGAGAGGTTGCGCGCCGACTTGCCGAAATAGTTCTGCGCCGCCGCCTCGATGCCGAACAGCGAGCGGCCCTGCCCGTTGGTGCCGAAGAAGGTACGGTTGAGATAGAGCTCGAGAATGTCGTCCTTGGTGTAGTTGCGCTCGAGCCAGAGGGCGAGCAGCGCCTCCTGGGCTTTTCGCGAGAGCGTCTGGTCGGGCGACAGGAAGAGGTTCTTGGCGAGCTGCTGGGTCAGCGTCGAGGCGCCGCGGGTGACGTGCCCCGCCTTGATGCTCTCGAGCGCCACAGCGCCAAGGCCGACGATGTCGACGCCGAAGTGGTCGTAGAAGCGCCGGTCCTCGATGGCGATGAAGGCCGCCGGCACGTAGTAGGGCAGCTCGCGCAGCGACACCGCCTCGCCGCCGGTCTTGCCGCGGTTGCTGATCAGCTGGCCGTCGGCTGCAAGGATGCGGATATTGGCCGGCCGGTCGGGTACCGCCCAGGTGTTGGAGGAGGGAAGCTGGACCGCGAAATAAGCGATGACGCCGGCAATCGCGATGCCTGCCCAGACCGCGAGCACGAAGCCCCAGTAGAAGAGCTTGAAGAAGATGCGCCCCAGCGTCAGCGGCTTGCGCGCGCGACGGCCGCGCTGCGCCTTGACCTTCTGCGGCCTGGCCTTGCCGCGGCGGGGCTTTTCCTTGGTCGGCGCTGTCGGCTCGTCGCCGGCATCGAATGCGGAAAGGCTCGGCTCGATGCGCTGCCCGCGCGCGGGCTTGCCCCGCGCCGGTTTGGCAGGCGCCTTCGCCCTGGCCCGTTGCCTCTTGGGCTGACCACCGACGCGGTCTTCGGGCGAGATGTGGAAATCCATGAATAGGGCCCCGGCATTCTTCTTGCGCATGGAAGCACCGGACGACGGATCCCGAAAAGCTGGAATCCGCGCCGTCAACAGCCAAAGGCTCAGGCTGGCTCGCGCGGCCCAACGGCTATCGAGGTTAAATGTGGCCGGTTTATGTGACCTTAAGCGCCGTGGTTAAGCCTGTGGCGGGGGAGACACAGACTGGGCACGCGACGCCATCGCCTTCTCCCCTCCGCGGGAGAAGGTGCCCGAAGGGCGGATGAGGGGAGCTCTCAGTCGGCCCTATGTGCCACGCCCTCGGGGTTCGACAAGCTCACCATGAGGGCTACTGACGGCCTGGCTCTTCGACCGCCGCCCATAGCAGCCGACGCATCTGAGGACCTCATGGTGAGCTCCCTCATGGCGAGCCTGTCGAGCCACGAACCACGAGGTCCGGGCACTCCGATGCAGCCTCTACCCCGCAGCCGCCAGCGCCCGCTTCTGCCGGCGCCGGATCACCGAGGACGGGATGTTCATGCCCTCGCGGTACTTGGCGACCGTGCGCCGCGCGACCTCGATCCCCTGCTCCTTCTGCAGCATTTCGGCGATCGTATCGTCGGAGAGAATGCCGGTCGGCAGCTCCGCCTCGACGATCTGGCGGATGCGGTGGCGCACGGCTTCTGCCGAATGCTCGGCTTCGCCGGTGCTCGACGCAAGTGCGGTCGTGAAGAAGTACTTCATCTCGAACAGCCCGCGCGGCGTTGCGATGTACTTGTTCGAGGTCACGCGCGAGACCGTCGACTCGTGCATGTCGATCGCCTCGGCGACGAGCTTGAGCGTCATCGGCCGCAGCTGGGAAACGCCCTCGACGAGGAAGCCGTCCTGCTGGCGCACGATCTCGGAGGCGACCTTGAGGATGGTCTGGGCCCGCTGGTCGAGGCTCTTGGTCAGCCAGTTGGCGGTCGCAAGGCATTCCGAAAGGAACGTCTTGTCCTTGGGGTCGCGGGTGCGGCCCGAGACCGTCGCCAGATACTGCCGGTTCACCAGCACCTTGGGCAGGATGTCGGTGTTGAGCTCGACCAGCCACTCGCCGGTCGGCCCGCGGCGCACGAAGACGTCGGGGGCGATCGCCTCGATGGGCGCGGACTCGAACGCCAGCCCCGGCTTGGGATCGAGCTGGCGCAGCTCGCGCAGCATGTCCTGCAGGTCGGCGCGATCGGCGCCCACCGCCTTCGTCAACGCCGCCATGTCGTGCGCCGCCAGCAGCTCGAGGTTGGCGAGCAGCCGCTCCATCAGCGGATCGTAGCGGTTCTTCTCGCGCAGCTGGATCGCGAGGCACTCCTGCACGCTCCGGGCGAAAACGCCGGCCGGCTCGCAACCCTGCAGCCGCTGCAGCACGGACTCGACCATCTCAACGGAGGCGCCGAGCAGCACGGCGATGGCTTCGATTGGCGTCGCCAGATATCCCGCCTCGTTGAGGGAATCGACGAGCGCCCGTCCGATCATCCGCTCGGCCGGAGCGGCAAGGATCAACCCCGCCTGCGCCCAGAGATGATCGGAAAGGCTCGGACGGCTGGCGACGAAATGGTCGAGATCGACGGCTTCCGCCGGCTCGACCAGGCCGCGGCCGCTGATCGCACCGGGCTCACCCGCCCCCATCCGATCCTGCGCCACCTGCTCGGGGAAGACGTTCTCGACCTCGGTGTCATAGCTGCCGGCGATCACGTCGGCGCTCTGGATACGGTCGCCGTGCTCGAACGCGTCCTCGAACGGCGCTTCGGCATCGAAGTCGCCGGTCTCGACGCGCTCGGCCTCGTCCTTGCCGTCTTCGCGCTCGAGCAGCGGATTGCGCAGCAGCTCGGTTTCGACGAAGGCCTCGAGCTCGAGGTGAGAAAGCTGCAACAGCCGGATCGACTGCATCAGCTGCGGCGTCAACGTGAGGCTCTGCGACTGCCGAACCTCGAGCCGCGGCGTCATACCCATCAGAACGAACTTTCCGTACTCGCCGAACCGCCCCCGCGGCCCCTCCGGACAGGGACACTGCCGTAAGTCGCCCGCAAGGGCAAGTTTCGTGCCACCCCTGCTGAACGGCACACGGCCGTCGCTCCTCCAGCGCACGGAGCCAGAACCTACCCGGTCCTAGACGGGGGAAGGCGACCGCCGACAGGCGGCCGGGCGGTGAGCCTCACAGGCTGGTCCCCACCACCGGGTGGATCGGAAGTGCAGACATAGGACCAGGCACCGCCGCGCCACGCCCTCGTGGTTCGACAGGCTCACCTGAGGGCTACTGCCGGATCCCGGTTAGCCTCATCGTGCTGAGCTGCTGAGGACCTCATGGTGAGCTCCCTCATGGCGAGCCTGTCGAGCCACGAACCACGAGGTCCGGGTACACCCTACAACGCCAGATACTCCCGGCGCATTTCGGCGCTGCCCAGCACGTCGGCGGCCGAACCCGAGAACGCGACCTCGCCGGTATCGAGGATCACCGCCCGGTCGGCCAGCTTGAGCGCGGCGATCGCGTTCTGCTCGACGATGATCGTGGTGATGCCCAGCGCCTTGATCTCGTTCAGGATCTTTTCGATTTCCTGGACGATCACCGGGGCCAAACCCTCATAGGGCTCGTCGAGCAGCAGCAGCTTGATGTTGCGCGCCAGCGCCCGGGCGATCGCCAGCATCTGCTGCTCGCCGCCCGAGAGGGTCACGCCCTCCTGCCGCCGCCGTTCGGCGAGGCGCGGGAAGTGCGAGAAGATGCGATCGAGCTCCCAGCCGCGGCCGGGCGCCACCTGGGCCAGCGTCAGGTTCTCCTCGACCGTGAGACCCTGGATGATGCGGCGATCCTCGGGCACCAGCTGGATGCCGGCGCGCGCCGCCTCGTGCGACTTCATGCGATGGACCGGCTGGCCCTCGATCCAGATTTCGCCTGAGCGCAGCGTCGGATTATCGAGCCGGGCGATGGTGCGCAGCGTCGAGGTCTTGCCCGCGCCGTTGCGGCCCAGCAGCGCGAGGATTTCCCCATGCCGGATATCGAACGAGACGCCCTGCACGATGTAGCTCTCGCCGTAGTAGGCGTGGATGTCCTTTACGGTGAAGAACGGCGCCTCGCGGGGCGCAATCGTGTCCTTGGCGTCGGCTTTGGTGAAGTCGGCATCCATCGTGATCGCGCTCATCAATGTGCTCCAGCTTCGATGCTGGCGCCGCCCAGGTAGGCCTCCTGCACGCGCGGGTCGTTGCGCACGGCGTCGGGTTCACCTTCCGCGATGATCCGGCCCCCGGCAAGCACCGAGATGCGGTCGGCGAGCGAGAACACCACGTGCATGTCGTGCTCGATGATCACCTTGGTCATGCCGCGCGCCTTGATCTTCTTGAGCAGGTCGATCGTCGTGTTGGTGTCGTGCCGGCTCATGCCCGCGGTCGGCTCGTCGAGCAGCAGCAGGCGCGGGTGCTGGATCAGGCACATCGCCAGTTCCATACGCCGCTTGTCGCCGCGGCTGAGGGCACCCGCATGACTGTGCCGCTGACCGTGCAGACCCACGTCCTCGAGTATCGCCTCGGCCTCGTCGCGGATGCCGGTCTCGGCCTCGAGCGGGCGGAACATGTTGATGCGGAAGGCGCCGTCGCGCTTGGCGAAGGCCGGCGCCATCACGTTCTGCAGCACCGGCAGATCGGGGAAGATTTCAGGCGTCTGGAACACCCGCACGACGCCCATCTGGTTGATCTCGTGGGGCTTCTTGCCCGTCAGAACCTTGCCGTCGAACACCACCGCCCCCCGCGAGGGCGGGATGCGGCCGATGATGACGTTGAGCAGCGTCGACTTGCCGGCGCCGTTGGGCCCGATGATCGCGTGGGTCTTGCCCTCCTCGACCTCGAGGTCAATGTCGGCTAGCGCATGCAGCCCGCCGAACTGCTTGTGCACGTCGGCGACGTGGAGGACGACGTTGCGGTCCGCGGTTGCCATCGCACCTACTCCGCTGGAGCGACGCGCACGGCGCCGCCGGTTGCCGGCCGTCCGGGACGGCGGAACAGCGCGCCGATCCGGCGCACGCCCTCCATCACCCCGCCCGGCAGGAAGACGACGATCAGCACGAAGAGCAGGCCCAGCGTCAGCTGCCAGCCATCGCCGACGAACTTGCTGGTGACGGTGACCACCATGTCGCGCGCCGGTTCGGGGACGAACGAGAAGATGCGGCTCAGCGTGGCGTCGTTGAAGGCCGAGAAGATGTTCTCGAAGTACTTGATCAGCCAGGCGCCGATCACCGGCCCGATC
>JAEZBF010000214.1 GCA_023427545.1 Pseudomonadota bacterium | reverse complement strand
GACAAGCTCACCATGAGGTCCTCAGGGATGCTGGTGCCGCAGTAGCCCTCATGGTGAGCTTGTCGAACCACGAGGGCGTGGCACCTACGCGGTAAGGTCGGCAATCCTCGCTTCTGCGGCACGGACGGCGTCGGCGGGGGCGATGCTGAGCAGGAGGCCGCGCTGGCCGGCGTTGATGTAGACGCGGTCGAAGAGCTCGATGGTTTCGTCGAACGCGGTCGGGACCCTGCGCTTCTGGCCGAAGGGGCCGATGCCCCCCACCTTGTAGCCGGTGAGGCGCTCGGCGTCGGGCACCTTCATCATCGCCGCCGACTTCCCGGAAAAGCAGGCGGCGAGCTTCTTCATGCTGGTCTCGCTGTCGGCCGGCACGACGACGCAGACCGGCTTTCCGTCGACTTCGGCCATCAGCGTCTTGAAGGTCTGCGCCGGATCGATGCCGAGCGCTTCGGCCGCGGCGATGCCGATCCGGGGCGCGTCCGGATCGTAGTCGTAGGGGTGGAGCGAAAAGGCGATGCCGAGCTTTTCGAGCAGCAGCGTGCCGGGGGTGGTTCGGGACATGGGCGCGGTTCTGGCACGCGGTGGATGCATGGTGAAGTGGCGCCACGCCCTCGTGGTTCGTGGCTCGACAGGCTCGCCATGAGGGAGCTCACCATGAGGGCTACCGGAGCACCGAGTTCGCGGAGGACCTCATGGTGAGCTTTCGAACCACGAGGTCCGGGCAGCCGCTGCTTGACGCGCCCGGCCCGCTGCGCCACTAACGCGCAGGTTCTCACGGGTTTTCGCGATCATGGACAAGTTCACCAATCTCACCGGCGTTGCCGCGCCGCTGCCGATCATCAACGTCGACACCGACATGATCATCCCCAAGCAGTACCTCAAGACGATCAAGCGGACGGGGCTGGGGACCGCGCTGTTCTCCGAGATGCGCTACCTCGACGACGGCTCGGAGAACCCCGATTTCGTCCTCAACAAGCCGGCCTATCGCAACGCCAAGATCATCGTCGCGGGCGACAATTTCGGCTGCGGGTCCTCGCGCGAGCATGCGCCGTGGGCGCTGCTCGACTTCGGCATCCGCTGCGTGATCTCGACGAGCTTTGCCGACATTTTCTACAACAACTGCTTCAAGAACGGCATCCTGCCGATCAAGGTAACACCGGAGCAGTTGGCGCTGCTGATGGACGACGCCGAGCGCGGCTCGAACGCGACGATCACCGTCGATCTCGAGAGCCAGACCATCAGGGGCCCGGACGGCGGGACGATCCACTTCGACATCGATCCCTCGCGCAAGCAGACGCTGCTCGAAGGTCTCGACGACATTGCTGCGACGCTCAAGGCCGATACCGCGATCGCCGGCTTCGAGCAGAAGATGAACGCGCAAAGGCCCTGGCTCTGATGGTGCAGCGCGTCTCGACGGGGTCCCCGTTCGAAAGCAAGTTCGGCTATTCGCGCGCCGTACGCCATGAGGACACGGTCTATGTGTCCGGCACCACCGGCTACGACTACGCGACCATGACCATGCCCGAGAGCGTCGGGGCGCAGGCGCGCAACGCCCTCGCGACCATCGACAAGGCGCTGCGCGAAGCCGGCTCCTCGATCGAAGACACGGTGCGGGTGACCTACTACGTGGGCGATACCGCCTATGTCGATGAGGTCGTCGAAGCAGTCGGCGCGGTGTTCAAGGACATCAGGCCGGCCGCCTCGATGCTGATCGTCAAGATGATCGAAGAGGCGATGAAGATCGAGATCGAGGTCACCGCCCGCATCGGCGCCAGCCGGAGCTGACCGGTGGAGATCGTGCGCAGGATCGATCCGGAGCGCAGCGAGATCGACGCCGTGCTCGGGATCATCAGCACGCACGCTGAGGCAGCGCGTCCCGGCGGGAACTACCAGAGCATCGGGTTCCTGCTGCGCGACGACACGGGCAGGATCGTCGGCGGGTTGACCGGCTACGCGCTCTACGACTGGCTGTTCATCCAGTTCTTCGCGGTCGACGAGGAGCTGCGCGGGCAGGGCTTCGGGCGCAAGCTGATGAACGATGCCGAGGCCTGGGCGCGCGAGAGCGGGCTCATCGGCATGTGGCTCGACACCTTCGAGTTCCAGGCGCGGCCGTTCTACGAAAAGCTCGGGTTCACACTCTTCGGCACCATCGAGGACCACCCGGTGGGCGCGCACCGCTACTTCCTGCAGAAGCGGTTCGAGAGCGAGGCGCCCACGGCCTAGCCGCTAACCGAGATTCCCGCTTTCCCCTAGATGGCGTGGTCGGTATGAAGCCACGCAACGACAACGCGCGAGACCATCAATGGCCCACACCCTGCTCCTTCTCCCCGGCGACGGCATCGGCACCGAGATCATGGCGGAGGTCGAAAAGCTCATCGAGTGGCTGAACGCCGAGGGCGATGCGGATTTCCGGATCGAGCGCGGCTTGGTCGGCGGCTGCGCCTACGATGCGCATGGCGAGTCGATCTCGGAAGACGACATGGCCAAGGCGATGCGCGCCGATGCCGTGATCTTCGGCGCGGTGGGCGGACCCAAGTGGGACAGCGTGCCCTACGAGAAGCGGCCGGAGGCGGGGCTGCTGCGGCTGCGCAAGGACCTCGAGCTCTTCGCCAACCTGCGGCCGGCTATCTGCTATCCGGCGTTGGCTGAAGCCTCGGCTCTCAAGCGCGAAGTGGTCGAGGGCCTCGACATCCTGATCGTGCGCGAGCTGACCGGCGGGGTGTACTTCGGTGAGCCCAAGGAGATCACCGACCTAGGTAACGGGCAGAAGCGCGCCGTCGATACGCAGGTGTACGAGACCTACGAGATCGACCGCATCTGCCGCGTCGCGTTCGACTTGGCCCGGACGCGCGGCAAGAAGCTGCACTCGGCGGACAAGAAGAACGTCATGAAGTCGGGCGTGCTGTGGGACGAGGTCGCCCGGCAGGTCGCCAAGGATTACAGCGACGTGCAGTTCAACCACATCCTCGCCGATAACTGCGCGATGCAGCTGGTGCGCAATCCCAAGCAGTTCGACGTGATCGTCACCGACAACCTGTTCGGCGACATCCTCTCCGACGCCGCCGCGATGCTCACCGGATCGCTGGGCATGCTGCCGTCCGCTTCGCTCGGCGCGCCGGATGCGAATGGACGGCGAAAGGCGCTCTACGAGCCGGTGCATGGCTCGGCGCCGGACATCGCGGGGCAGGGCGTGGCCAACCCCATCGCCATGCTCGCGAGCTTTGCGATGGCGCTGCGCTATTCCTTCGGCATGATCGAAGTCGCCGACCGCGTCGAAGCGGCGATCGCCGCGGTGCTGGCTGAGGGACTGCGGACCGCCGACATCGCCGAGGCCAACCGCAAGCGTGTCGGCACCGAAGAGATGGGCGCGGCGATCCTCAAGAAGCTCGCGGCCTAGCGAGCACGCCTTCCTGTTCTGACTCCTCCCTTGCAACCGGCCCGGCGCAGCGCCAAGTCTGGTTGAAAGGAGAGGAGGCCGAGATGGCAACGACCCGCACGAGCGCATTTCCGCCGATCGTCGGCACCATCGTGTTCCTGTTCGTTGCGCCTGGCATCCTGGCCGTTCTGATCCCCTGGTACACGGCGGTCCGCTTCGGCATTCACGAGCCGTTCCTCGGGTTCGAGCCGTTCCGCTGGCTGGGCGTGGCGCTGATCGGGCTGGGGGCCGTGATCCTGCTCGATTCCTTCGCCCGCTTCGCGCTGCAGGGGCGGGGGACGCCCGCGCCGCTCTACCCAACGCAGACGCTCGTGCTGAGCGGCGCCTATCGCTTCGTTCGCAACCCGATGTACCTGGCAGTGGTCTCCCTGATCGTCGGGCAGGCGCTGCTCGTGGGCTGCATGCCCCTGCTGTGGTACGGGGTGGGAATGGCGGTCGTCATCCACCTCTTCGTCCTGGCGTACGAGGAACCGACGCTGCGCCAGACCTATGGCGCGCAGTACGACGACTACACCAGGAACGTGCGTCGATGGATCCCGCGCTTCACGCCGTGGCGGGGGTGAGCCCGAACGCTTCGGCAAGGAGCCGATAGCTGCGCTGGCGCATGCCGTAATCCCAGGCGGTGGTCGCGATCATGACTTCGTCGGCGCCGGAGTCCTTCGCCTTGCGGGCGATTTCGGCGCGGACGGTTTCGGGCGAGCCGACGATCCAGAGCGGGCGCTGCTGCTCGATGACATGGCGCTCCTGGTCTGTGTAGGCGTGGGCGGCGGCCTCCTCGGGCGAGATGAGGCGGCGGATCTGGCCGGAGTGGAACAGCGCCCAGCTCAGCTCCTGGCTACCACTCAGGAACCGGGCCTCCTCGTCCGTTGGCGCGACCAGCGCGGAGACGGAGAGGATGGCGTGTGGTTTTTCGAACATGGGAGAGGGTTGGAAAGCAGCGCGGTAGGCGTCGAAGGCCGGCTTGGCCGGCGTTGGCGAGAAGTGCGCCGCGAAGGCGTAGCCGGCGCCGAGCGTTCCGGCGGCGCTCGCGCTCGCGCCGCTCGAGCCGAGCAGCCAGATCGGGGGTAGCGGCACGCCCTCTGGGACGACGCGGACGGGCTTGAACGGGTGACCGGCGGGGAAGCC
Source organism: Pseudomonadota bacterium (assembly GCA_023427545.1). GTDB lineage: Bacteria > Pseudomonadota > Alphaproteobacteria > Rhizobiales > Devosiaceae > JAEZBF01. Next base: position 6,592 of record JAEZBF010000214.1, on the reverse strand, counting down.
GTCGTGCTCGAAGGCGAGCACTTCGCTCAACTGCTCGGCGAAATGCTCGCCGCCGAATGACCGGAGAGCCTGGAGCGTGCGCCCGTCGCTGCCCCCGGCGCGGCCGATGCCGAGATCGATGCGCCCAGGATGCAGGGCGGCGAGAGTGCGGTAGGTCTCGACCACGCGCAGCGGCACGTGGTTGGGCAGCATGACACCGCCCGAACCGACGCGGATGCGGCTGGTGCGCGCGGCGGTATTGGCGATCAGCACGTCGGGCGAGGACGAGGCGATCGAAGGCATGCCATGGTGCTCGGCGTACCAGACGCGGGTGTAGCCGAGTTCTTCGCCGAGACGGGCCAAAGCGACGGTCTGCTGCAGCGCCTGCGGCGTGGTGGTGCCTTCCGACACCGGGGCGAGGTCGAGGATCGAGAGGGGGAGGGTCATGGCAGGGAGATAGGTCCTACGGCGACGAAGGACCAGTGGTGCCGGACGCCGGCCGCAAGAGGTTGCGCCCCTGGCGGGGCCGCGTATGGTGCGCGCCGCCAACCGGAGAGCGCTTTCTCGATGCGGATCGACCCCGGCGTCCGACCAGCCGTCCTCGCAGCGCTCTACCTGACGGTGTCGGAACTTGGTCTCTACGAGGCCGCGGCGCTCTTTGGCGTATTCCCGACCTATGTCGCCCGCTTCGTGATCATGGTGGCGGCGTGCCTTGCGGTGTTCGCCTACCAGCGGCGGCCGGCGCCATCGCTGCGCAACTTCGGCGTTGCGGCGTATCTCGTGCGCAGCGTGCTGTTCGCGAACACGACAGTGCTGCTGATCCTCTCCTTCAGCAGCAGCCCCAGCCTCAACCACACCTACACGGTCTTCATGCTGCACATCGTTGCAGCATACGTCATCGCCCGGCTGCCGCTGCCGCTGAAGGCGCCGCTGACCCGCGGCCCACTTTGGGACGGGCCGTTCGCGCTCGCGATCGTGGTGCTGCTGACCGGCATCTACCTCTACCACGTGGTCGGCCTCGAGCCGGGCGCCGATCCGCAGGAAACGGCGGAGGGATCTCGCGCGATGATCTTTGCCGGGCTCTCGGCAGTGTCGTTCTCGGCGAGCAACATCATGGGCACGGTGTTCGAGCGCGAAAAGATCACCGGGGTTGAGGGGCGGGCGCTGAGCTCGCTGGAGGTGACGTATCTCGGCTCGGTGCTGGCGCTGATCGCTGCGCCGGTGCTGGCTCTCTTGCTGCGCCCCGCGATGGCGACGGACGGTCTGGAGCCCGGAACGGTGGTGGCCTTCGTGTTGTGGGCGTTGCTCGCGGCAGGGTTGAACCTGCCGGCGCAGACGCTGCTGCTCTCGGCGTTCAGGAAAACGTCCAACCCGGCTTTGGTCTCGTCGATGGATGCGCTGGTGATGGTGTTCGCACTGGTGCCGGACCTGTTGTGGCACGGCGCGACGGTGTCATCGCTGCTCGGGACGAAGGGATTGGGGCTGGCGCTGATCCTCGTTGGCGGCGCCTGGGCGATCTACCGCGACGGGCGTCACTCGCAGCCGGCGGCCTGACGTCTCAGGCGCGGCCGACGGCCTGGCGCCAGGAGGCGGCATATTTGGCCATGCGCGCGGCGGATTCGGGGGCGACCTGGACCGGCAGCGGGGTGGCCAGGTGCGGTGGACGGCGCGAGGCGAGCAGCGCGGCGCCGATCGAGGTGCCGGTGGCGCTCGCCGCGTCGGCAAGCACCGGCCGGCCGGTCGCCGAGCTCAGCATCTTGAGGTAGAGCAGGTTCGCCGCGAATGGCCCCTCGACGATGATGTCGCCCTCGCCGCCGGTCATCCCCAGGCACTCCGACGTCATCATCGCGAGATAGAAGGAGATCGCGGCAAAGCGGGTCTGCGGATCGAGACCGTCGACCGCGGGCTGCCAGCGCGAGATGCGATTAGGGAAGGGGCCCGAGCCGGGCTGCACCGATGGCAGCAGCATCACCGGCTGCTCTAGGCAGTGGAGCACGGCATCTCCCCAGGGAGCGATCGCCTGGCCGTGGGTGAGAATCTCGTACTCGCGACCGCCCATGAAGCGCGCCGAGGGCACAGGCCGCCCAAACGCGTCGATATTGGCGAGGCAATCCCGGGTGGGGTCGAGATCGGCGAGGTCGCCGCCGGGCGTTGCGCAGATCACCCAGGTGCCGGTCGAGACCACAGAGAAGGGCAGGGCGTGGCCAACGAGGTGGGGGAGGAGCGAGGCGTTGGAATCGTGGATGCCGGTCAGGACCGGCAGGTCTTCGCGCAGGCCGAGCTGCTCCGCAAGTTCGGGACGGATGGGGCCAAGGACGCTCGAGGCCTGATGGACTTCGGGCATGCGGTCGATCCAGCCCTGGCGCATGACGAGACTGGAATAGAGGCCCGTTTCGATGCTCCAGAGATCGGTATGACAACCGAGCGAGGTGATCTCGGAGGCCGGAACGCCGGTGAGGCGGAAGCCCCAATATTGTGGATAGGGCAGGATCCAGCGGGCGCGGGCGAACTCATCGGGAAAACGGCGGGCCTGCCAGAAGAGCTGGGCGCCGAGATTGAGCCCCTGGGGCAGCCGCGGACTGAAGGTTTCGCTGAATTCGGGACGGGCAACGTCGTACTCGGCGTGAAGCTCGTCGGGCCCCTTATCCTCGTAGTCGAGGACAGGGAGGGCGAGGTCGCCGGCGGCATCGACCAGCGCGGCGCAGGCGCCGTGGGTGGTGACGCTCAGCGCGTCGAGCTTGTGCTGGCTATTGAGCAGGGCGATGGCATCGAGCAGGAAGGCCCAGATGGCATCGATGTCGTAGTGGAGGTACGGCCCATCCTCGAGTGAGCGGTTGGGCATCTTGCGCACCGCAAGCTCGCTGCCGCTCTCGAGGTCGACGACCGCGAACTTGGCGTTCGATTTGCCGATGTCGATGACACCGACGATCCGTGAGGTCGCCATCAGGCGCGCCTCAGCATCCGGAACACGATGGGCAGCGCGATGACGACGATGAGCAGCAGGCCAATGACGATCGACATGACGATGCCGGGGACATTGAGCAGGCCGAGCCCAAAGGTGACGAGGCCCATGATGAAGGCGGCGATGACAACGCCGCTGATGGAGCCGGCGCCGCCAAGGATGTTGACGCCCCCAAGTACGACCATCGTGATGACCTCCAGCTCCCAGCCCTGCGCGATCGAGGGTCGGGTCGACCCCAGCCGGCTGGTCAGCAGCACCGAAGCGATGCCGCTCATCAACCCGGTCAGGCAGAACAGTATGAACTTGATGCGCGCAACGCGCACGCCGGAAAACTGCGCAGCGACCGGATTGTTGCCTATTGCGAAGATGCGCCGGCCGAAATTGGTGCGGTGCAGGAGGACGTAGAAGACGAGAGCGGCAACGAGGAAGAGGACGAACTCGAAGGAGACCACCCACCAGACGTAGCCCTGGCCGAAGAAGGCAAAGCTTGCGGGATAGCCCTTGAACGCCTGGTCGCCGAGGATGATGAAGGAAATTCCGCGAAAAACACTCATCGTTCCGATGGTTACGACGATGGAGGGTAGTCCCAGACGCGTAACCAGGGCGCCGTTGAAGGCGCCGCAGAGCAGCCCGGTGCAGAGTGCGATGGCAACGAGCCCGGGGGTGTCGACGCCCCACTGCAGGACGAGGCCCATCATGGTGGAGGCGAGCGCGATGATCGCGGCGACGCTGAGATCGATCTCGCCGGAGATGATGAGCAGCGCCATGGCGAGCGCGATCAGCGCCTTCTCGGTGAAGTTGAAGGTCGCGTCGGAAAGCGACCACGGCGAGAGGAAGTAGGGCGAGGCGATGGAGTTGACCGCAAAGATCGCAACGGCGACGAGGAGGAGCAGCGTCTGCCAGGAGAAGACGGCGGCGCGGAGCGGGTTATCGAGGCGATCGGGGATGTGTCGGGGAGCGGTGTCGGTCATGGTGCCACGCGCTCCTGGTTCGACAGGCTCACCTTGAGGGCTACTGCCCACCACTCTCGGAGGACCTCATGGTGAGCTCGTCGCACCACGAGGTCCGGGCGCGCGATCCTCACGTCACACCCTCCGCCCGCTTGAGGATGATGCGGCCCTTGCGGCGCTCGGCGCGAGCGTTGAAGACGACGGCGAGGATGATCGCGCCGCCGGAGATGGCCATCTGCCAGAACGGGGAGACGTTGATCACCGGTAGCGCCCGGCCGATGACGCCGAGAAACAGCGCGCCGAGCACGGCGGCACCGACCGAGCCGATACCGCCGGCGATAGAGACGCCGCCGATGACGCAGGCGGCGATCACCTGCAGCTCATAGCCGATCGCCGTCTCGGACGAGGCGATGACGAACTTGCTGACCCAGAGGTAGCCGCAGAGCCCGGCCACGAGGCCGGAAATGCAGAAGGCGACGAACTTGGTACGACCGACATTGATGCCGGCGTAGACCGAGGCGGTGGGATTGACGCCGATGGCATAGATCGAGCGCCCAAGCGGGGTGCGGGTCATGAACACGTAGAACACCATCGCGACGACGATCGCCGCCCAGGAGAGCATCGGCAGGCCGAACAGGTCCATGCGGGTGAGGGCGATGAAGCGGGGGCTGAGCTCGTCGGCGTTGACCCATTGGCCGCCCGCGATGAGGAAGGTCGTGCCGCGGTAGATGGTCAGCGTGCCGAGGGTGACCACAATGGGGGGGATGCCCAGCAGCCAGACGAGGCCGCCGTTGACGGCGCCAAGCCCCAGCCCGCAGAGCATGCCGATGACGATCAGCGCCTCGATCGGGATGGGGGCGCCGCTCGAGTTGATCAGCGCGACGACCATGCCGGAGAGCGCGACGTTGCTGGCGATCGAGAGATCAATCGAGCGGGTGAGGATGACCACCATCTGCCCGAGCGCGAGGATGATGAGCAGCGACGTATCGTTGAACACCGAGAGCAGGTTGCCGGCCGAAGCGAAGCCCGGCGCCCGCAGGTTGACCAGCACCAGCATCAGCAGGATGCCGAGGCCGAGCCAGATTTCGCGGGTGGCCAGGAGCCGGTTCATGCCGCCTGCCCGGTGATGCCGGCGGCGGCGCCGACCAGCGTGACGGGATCGAGACCCTTGTTGTCGTAGATGCCCACCATGCGGCCTTCGCGCATGGCGACGACGCGGTCGCTCATCCCGAGAATCTCGGGGAGCTCGGAAGAGACCATGATGACCGAGAGGCCCTGCGCGACGAGCTCGCCCATGAAGGCATGCACGGCGGCCTTGCTGCCGATGTCGATGCCCTTGGTGGGCTCGTCGAGGATGATGACGCGCGGCGTGGTGGCGAGCCATTTGGCGATCACCACCTTCTGCTGATTGCCGCCCGAGAGTGTGCCGGCGGGCTGGCTGAGGGAGCTGGCGCGGAGATCGAGCCGGGCGGTGTAGTCGCGCGCGAGGGCGAACTCGCGGGCAAGACGGAGGAAACCCTGCCGCGAGGTGCGGCCGAGGGAGGGCAGAGAGACGTTCTGGACGATGGGCAGGTCGACGACGACGCCCTGCCGGCCGCGCTCCTCGGGGACGTAGACGATGCCCGCAGCGACCGCGTCAGCGGGAGAGCGCGGCGCGATCGGCGTGCCGTCGAGCGTGATGGTGCCCGAGGCGGGGCGCGTGATGCCGAACAGCGCCTGCATCAGCTCGCTGCGGCCGGCGCCGACAAGGCCATAGAAGCCGAGGATTTCGCCCTGGCGGAGCGAGAAGGAGATGCCGTCGAACTCGGTGGGGTGGGAGAGGCCCCGGACCTCGAGCACCGGCGGGCCGAGCGTCACCTCGCGCTTGGGAAAGATGTGGTCGACGGCGCGGCCGACCATGAGCTTCACGATCTCGCCCTGGGTGGCTCCCTTCAGCAGCCCCTCGCCGACCATCTCGCCGTCGCGGAACACGGTGTAGCGGTCGGCAATGCGATAGATCTCGTCGAACTTGTGCGAGATGAAGAGGATCGCCTTGCCATCCCGCTTGAGCAGCTCGACGAGCGCGAAGAGGTCCTCGATCTCCTTGTGGGAGAGCGCGGCCGTGGGCTCATCCATGATGACGATGCGCGCATCGATCGACATCGCGCGGGCCACGGCCACGAGGTGCTTGTTGGCGATGCCAAGCTCGCGCAGGCGTGCACCTGCATCGATGTGGCTCGCACCCATGTCGTTGAGCAGCCTGCGGGCTTCGGCGCGCATCTTCCGCCAGTCGATGGCGCCGAGGCGGGTGCGCGGCGCGTGGCCGAGGAAGATGTTCTCGGCGACCGTGAGATCGTCAAAGAGCACGGTTTCCTGGTGGATCGCGGTGATGCCGTGCTCGAAGGCGCGATGCGCCGAGCTCAGGTGCACCGGCTGGCCGGCGATCTCGATGGTTCCGGCATCCGGCTGGTAGATGCCGGTCAGGATCTTCACCAGCGTGGACTTGCCCGCACCGTTCTCGCCAATCAGCGCCGTCACCTCGCCGGGATAAAGCGACAGCGAGACGTCATGCAGCGCCCGCACGCCGGGGAAGGATTTGGAAATGCCGGCGAGGGAGAGGAGGGGAGAGGGCATGGAGCTCAGGTTAGCGAGGTGGGCGCTGAAAGCGAGCGCAGGTTCGTGCCACGCCCTCGTGGTTCGACAGGCTCACCATGAGGGCTGC
>JAEZBF010000156.1 GCA_023427545.1 Pseudomonadota bacterium | reverse complement strand
GCATTGTGCCCACCATCCAGCCAGAGCTCGTGGTCGGGTGTCAGAAGGTCGCGGAGCCTACCGCGCACCGGCGCGAGCCGCGCCGGCCAGTCGACGGCGCGCAGCCCGGCCGCGATTTGCGCCTCGTCCACCGGCAGCCCGAAATGCCGCACCGCGGCAACGGCGATGCTGGCGTTCTGGAATTGGTGCGGCCCGGCGAGCGCTGGCGGCGGCAGGTCGAGCAGGCCGTCCTCGTCCTGGTAGATCAGGCGTCCGTCCTGCGCGTAGCCATCGTACTCCCGGCCATAGACGAAGGGAGTGACGTCAAGCTCCTGCGCGCGCTTTTCGATCACCGCCAGCCCCTCGTCGCGCTGCGGCCCCACCACCGCCAGCCCGCCACGCTTGAGGATGCCCGCCTTGCTCACCGCGATCTCGGCGACGGTATTGCCGAGGTGCGCCTGGTGATCGATGTCGACCGGCGTGATGATGACGCCCAGCGGGTCGTCGACCACGTTGCTCGAGTCGTAGGTGCCGCCCATGCCCACTTCGAGCAGCAGGTAGTCGGCGGGCGTTTCGGCAAAGAGCTTGAACGCTGCCGAGGTCGTGATCTCGAACTGGGTGATCGGCTGGCCGCCGTTGATGCGTTCGACCTGCTCGAGCATGGCATTGAGCCGCCGCGAGGAGACCAGCTTCCCCGCAAGCCGGATGCGCTCGTTGAAGCGCACCAGGTGCGGCGAGGTAAAGACGTGCACCTTCTTGCCCGCCGCCTCGAGCATCGCCCGCAGGTAGGCGATCGTCGATCCCTTGCCGTTCGTGCCCGCGACATGGATCACCGGCGGCAGGTGCTCCTCGGGATGCCCCATTGCCGCCAGCAAGCGCCGCTCCCGCTCGAGCTGCAGGTCCATGAACCGCGGATAAAGCGCGGTCAGGCGTTTGAGGATGGCATCGGTGCGGGACATCTCTACTTCCTACCCTCTCCCCTTGAGGGAGAGGGTCGTCGCGCAGCGACGGGGTGAGGGGACGAGCGGCTGATACTGCCCCTCATCCGGCGCTTCGCGCCACCTTCTCCCTCAAGGGGAGAAGGGAAGGGGGCCAAACCTACTCCGCGTGGGCGGCTTCGGGCGGGGCGGTGACGAGGTCGCTGTCGCCTTCGGCGGCGACGGCGACGTCGCGCATGGTGACGCGGGGAACGGGCAGGTTGGCGGTGAGCTCGATAGCGGCGTCGGCCTTCATCAGCATCGCCGTCAGCGAGCCGATGGTCGAGCGCAGGTTGTGCCGGTGCACCACCATGTCCACCATTCCGTGGTCATAGAGGTATTCGCTGCGCTGAAAGCCCTTGGGCAGCTTCTCGCGGATGGTCTGCTCGATGACGCGGGGGCCGGCAAAGCAGATCAGCGCGCCCGGCTCTGCGATATGGACGTCGCCGAGCATCGCATAGGACGCGGTTACGCCGCCGGTCGTGGGGTTGGTGAAGACGACGATGAACGGCAGACCGGCCTCGCGGAGCCGCAGCACGGCAACCGTGGTGCGAGGCATCTGCATCAGGCTGAGGATGCCCTCCTGCATGCGCGCGCCGCCCGAGGCGACGAAGAGGATGAACGGCGTCTTGCGCGCCATCGCCGTCTCGAGGCCGGCGATCACCGCCTGTCCGGCCGCCATGCCGAGCGATCCGGCCATGAAGTCGAAATCCTGGACCGCGACGGTGACGTCGGTGCCGTAGAGCTTGCCGGTCGCCACCAGCACCGCATCGTCCGTGCCGGTCTTGGTGCGGCTCTCCTTGAGCCGGTCGACATACCGCTTGGTGTCGCGGAACTTGAGCGGATCCTGCGGCACCGGGGGCAGCGCCACCGTGTCGTAGCGGCCGCCGTCGAGGAAGTTGGCGAGCCGGTCGGTCGCCTTGATCTTCATGTGGTAGCCCGAATTGGGCACTACCCACTGGTTGGCTTCGAGGTCACGGTAGAACACCATCTCCCCGGTCTCCGGGCACTTCACCCAGAGGTTCTCCGGCGTTTCCTTCTTCTGCGTGAGGAAGGAACGGATCTTGGGACGGACGACGTTGTTGATCCAGTTCATGAGACCTGCCGGAATCCGAGGCGCGATCGCGCCGACGCAACAGCCCGATATATAGTCATTGTGGCGGTTCTTGTCAGCGTGTCCACCTCAGGAGGAACGCGCTCAGGGGGCCTGCAGTTGCTGGCGCAGCGTAGGTCCGGCGGCAAACTTGATGTCGTCGATCCGCAGCCGCTCGTCGACGAATCGCATTACGAGAGTATCGGAAAAGCTCCGCCTGGAAGGATCGCGGAAACCGTAGCTGAGCACCACTTCAGGCGCATCGACGCTGCCTCTCGCACCAACGGGCTTGCAGGTGTCGGCGGGACCCGCATCCCCCTGCCAGGAAACCGTATCCGCCCCCTTCTTCTCGACGAGGCCGCGAAGCTCGTCGGTCATGATCGCGAGCGCCGGCGCGAGGTCCTCGCTGAGAACTCCGTAGCAGAAGATCGTTCCCACTTCGGCAGGATGAAGCGACTTGGCGGCGGCTGGGGAAACGGCAAGAAGGGCGGCGAGCGCCGCAAGGGTGAACCTGGACATGAGGCAGGCTTAGCCGCGCAGCCGCGCTGCTGCAAGCGGCAGCTACCTGCGCGCCCGCCGGACCCCCTCCGCGAGATCGCCGACCAGCTGGCGCACCGCCGGAACGGTGCTGCCCGTCGCCAGACCATCGACCAGCGACTCCCCGATCGCGTTGCACACGGCGGTGCCGACCACCACGCCATCGGCGTCGCGGCCCATCTCGGCCGCATCGTCCACGGTCTTGATGCCGAAGCCGACCGCCACCGGCAGGTCGGTGTGGCGCTTGATCCGCCACACCGCCTCGCCCACCGCGGCGCGGTTCTTGATCGCCGCGCCGGTGATCCCGGTCATGCTGACGTAGTAGACGAAGCCCGAGGTGTTCGCGAGCACGGCCGGCAGCCGCGCATCGTCGGTGGTGGGCGTCGTCAGGCGGATGAAGTTGAGGCCGGCCTGCAGCGCCGGCAGGCAGAGCTCGTCGTCCTCCTCGGGCGGCAGGTCGACGACGATGAGGCCGTCCACCCCGGCCGCCGCCGCATCGCGCAGGAAAGCGTCGACGCCGTAGATGTAGATCGGGTTGTAGTAGCCCATCAGCACGATGGGCGTCCTGTCGTCGAGCTTGCGGAAGGCGGCGACCTGCGCGAGCGTCTTGTGCAGCGTCTGCCCACCTTTCAGCGCGCGCATCCCCGCCGCCTGGACGCCCGGCCCGTCCGCCATCGGGTCGGAGAAGGGCATGCCGAACTCGATGACGTCGGCGCCGGCATGCGGCAGCGCTTCGAGGATGTTGAGGCTGGTCTCGTAGTCCGGATCGCCGGACATGATGAAGATGCCCAGGGCCGGCCGGTTCTCCGCCGCGCAGGCGGCAAAACGCTCGGTGATGCGGGAGGTCAAAACCCGAGCCCCAGGTGCTTGCTGACGCTTTCGATGTCCTTGTCGCCGCGGCCCGAGAGGCAGAGCACGATCGTCTGGTCCTTGCCCATGGTCGGCGCGAGCTTGAGCACCTGTGCGAGGCCATGCGCCGATTCCAGCGCCGGGATGATGCCCTCGAGCCTGGTGCAGAGCTGGAAGGCCTCGACCGCCTCGCGATCGGTGATCGGCACGTTGGTGACGCGGCCGGTGTCGCGTAGCCAGGAGTGCTCGGGACCGACCCCGGGATAATCGAGGCCGGCCGAGATCGAGTGGCCCTCGAGGATCTGCCCGTCCTCGTCCTGAAGCAGGTAGGTGCGGTTGCCGTGCAGCACGCCGGGACGGCCGCCGGTCATGCTCGCGGCATGCCCGTTGGGCACGTCGATCCCGTAGCCGCCCGCTTCCGCGCCGTAGATCGCCACCTCGCGGTCGTCGAGGAAGGGGTGGAAGGTGCCGATCGCGTTGCTGCCCCCGCCGATGCAGGCGACCAGCGCATCCGGGAGCCGCCCTTCGGCCTCGAGGAACTGCTGGCGGATTTCGGTGCCGATCACGGACTGGAAGTCGCGGACCATCTCAGGGTAGGGATGCGGGCCCGCCGCCGTTCCGATCAGGTAGTAGGTCGTTTCGACGTTGGTCACCCAGTCGCGAAGCGCTTCGTTCATTGCGTCCTTGAGCGTGCCGGCGCCCGCCGTCACCGGCCGCACCTCGGCGCCCAGCAGCTTCATGCGGAGCACGTTCGGTGCCTGGCGCGCGACGTCGGTTGCGCCCATGAACACGGTGCAGGGAAAGCCGAACTTGGCGCAGACCGTCGCCGCGGCCACGCCGTGCTGCCCGGCGCCGGTCTCGGCGATTACGCGTGTCTTGCCCATGCGGCGGGCGAGCAGGATCTGCCCGAGGCAATTGTTGATCTTGTGCGAGCCGGTGTGGTTGAGGTCCTCGCGCTTGAAGAAGATGCGCGCCCCGCCCAGCTCCTCGGTCAGCCGCTCGGCAAAATAGAGCGGGCTCGGCCGGCCGACATAGTGCGTTGCGAGATCGCCGAGCTCGGCGGCGTAGGCGGGGTCGCTCCTAGCCTCACGATAGGCCGCTTCCAGCGAGAGGATCAGCGGCATCAGCGTTTCGGCGACGAAACGCCCGCCGAACTGGCCGAAGCGGCCCTGCTCGTCGGGGCCGGTGCGCAGTGAATTGGCCCCGTTCAGAACCACGGTGATCCGCCCCTAGCCCGCTGCGTGGGCGGCCCGCGCATTGGCGATGAACGCCGCGACGAGCTTGGCGTCCTTCTGCCCCGGCGCGGTCTCGACCCCGGAAGACACATCCACCCCGAACGGCCGCAGCGCCGTGATCGCGCCGGCTACCGTATCGCAGGTGAGGCCCCCGGAAAGCATGAATGAAACGCTGGGGTCAAGCGCCTTGAGCAGCCCCCAGTCGAACGGCACGCCGTGGCCGCCGGGACGGTCGGCCGACTTGGGCGGCTTGGCATCGAGCAGCAGCCGGTCGGCAACCTCGACGAACTTTGCGACCTGCTCCACGTCGGCGGCTTCTCCGATCGGGATGGCCTTGATGATCGCAACGCCGGCCTCGGCGCGGATCGCCTCGACGCGGTGCGGCGTTTCCGGCCCGTGCAGCTGGATCCAGTCGGGCCCCAGAGCCGCTACCTGCGCCACCAGCGTATTGTCCGGATTGACCAGGACGACGCAGGTCTCGACCTGGCCGCGCGCTTCCGAGATGAGCTCGGCCATCTCGTCGAGCTCGATATGCCGCGGGCTGCGCGGGAAGTGCATGAAGCCCACGATGTCCGCGCCGTTCTCGATCGCGACCGACAGGATCGGCCGGGTGCGGACGCCGCAGATCTTCACGCAGAGGGGCTCGGCCATTGTTCGGGGTCGGGTCCTAGGGGGTTTCGAGCAGTTCGGTTTCGGAGAAGTCCTGCGCCGGCGCGCGTCGGGCCGCTTCGAGGTCGCTCGCCAGCTGTTCGTTGCGGCGGCGGTAGGCGCGCTTTTCCGCCCGGTGATGCGCCTGCGCGAACCAGGTCGCGACGCCGCCCAGCAGCACGCCGACAAGCAGCACGGCGTAGATCACGAGGAACATCGGCACGCCGAACCCGGGCGCGGGCTGGTCGACCGGCACCAGCGGATTGAAGTTGACCACCACCTGCTGGCGGTTGGCGAGCGCGAACAGGATCAGCACCGCACAAAGCGGCACCAGCACGAACCAACCAACCAGACGCTTTGTCATGCCCTTGCCATGGATCGTCGGATCGCAGCTGCCGCGGAGGCGTTCCGCCGCGGCGGAGCCTATCCTGTCATGCGCCGCGCCGGGTCGACGGGCGCCTGCGCTAGCGGTTCAGCCGTTCGCGGATCTCCTTGCCGGCCTTGAACTGGGGCACATACTTCTCGCCGACATCAACCTGTTCGCCGGTCATCGGGTTGCGCCCGACGCGCGCCGGCCGGTT
>JAEZBF010000096.1 GCA_023427545.1 Pseudomonadota bacterium | reverse complement strand
TACTCTTCGCCATGCCGGCCGTGATGACCAGCTCGACGATGCTGATCTGCGACCGGCTGCTCGGGACGCACTTCTTCATCCCTGCCGAAGGCGGCGATGCGCTGCTCTGGCAGCACCTGTTCTGGTTCTTCGGCCACCCCGAGGTCTACATCATCTTTCTGCCCGCGACCGGCATGGTCAGCGAGATCATCGGCACCTTCTCGCGCCGGCCCATGTTCGGCTACCTCGCGCTGGTGCTCGCGCTCATCGCGGTCGGCTTCCTCAGCTTCGGGCTCTGGGTCCACCACATGTTCGTGACTGGCCTACCCCAGCTCGGCGCCGCGTTCTTCACCGCCTCAAGTGCGCTCATCGCCGTGCCCAATGGCATTCAGATCTTCTGCTGGCTCGCCACGCTTTGGGACGGCAAGCCGCAGTTCAAGACGCCGCTGCTCTTCGTCATCGGCTTCATCGTCATCTTCGTCATGGGCGGATTGAGCGGGGTCATGCTCGCGTCGGTACCGGTCGACAGCCAAGTGCACGATACCTATTTCGTGGTCGCCCACTTCCACTACGTGCTCATCGGCGGCAGCGTCTTCCCGCTGCTCGGGGCCACCTACTACTGGTTTCCCAAGTTCACCGGCCGCATGCTCAGCGAGCGGCTCGGGCAGTGGCACTTCGGTCTCGCCTTCATCGGCTTCAACCTGACCTTCTTCCCCATGCACATCGTGGGGCTGATGGGCATGCCCCGCCGCGTCTACACATACCCAGACATTCCCGGCTGGACCGTTCTCAACCAGATCTCCTCGGTTGGAGGTGTGCTGTTCGCCTTGAGCTTCGCCTTGTTCGCCTGGACCGTTTTGCGTGGACTTCGTTCGGGCAATCCTGCCCCCGATAACCCGTGGGACGCCCACGGGCTCGAGTGGGCCACGACGTCACCGCCACCACCGCACAATTTCGATCGTATCCCGGTGGTCACCAGCCGCACGCCCCTGTGGAGCCATCGTGAGACGCTCCCGGTGGTCGGCGGCCTCGCCGTCGACGATCGCGAGCTGCTGCTGTCGAGCGTAACCGACGCGCGAGCCGACATGCGCGAGACGTCCCCCGAACCGAGCATATGGCCGCTGATCACCGCGGTGGTGATCAGCGCCTTCTTCATCTCGTCAGTCTTCACGCAGTGGGCGGTGGTGTGGTTCGCCGTCCCCATCAGCATCGCGTTGATATGCTGGTTCTGGCCGAAATCGCCGCTGGACGACAAATGAAGCAGCAGGTCGTCTTCGACGTCAGCGAACTCGAGGGCCACGGCTACGGCCCGCGCATGACGACGTGGTGGGGCACCATCGGCCTTATGACCGTCGAGGCGGTCGGACTCGCCCTCGCCTGCGGCAGCTATGTCTACCTCGCTGCCCGCAACCCGCAGTGGCCCCCCGACGGGCCCGAGCCCAGCCTCGTCTGGTCGAGTCTCATGACCCTGGTCATGCTGGCGAGCCTCATCCCCACCGTCATCCTGCACAAGGTCGCCGAGACCGAGGATGTGGTGAAGGTCCGCATATGGCTCATCGTTCTGTCGCTGTTCGGCATCGCCACCCTGATCATCCGCGGCTTTGAGTTCGGCGCTATTGGGATTCGCTGGGATACCAACGTCTATGGCTCGATCGTCTGGTTCATCCTGGTCCTTCACACGACCCACATACTTGCCGATGTGGTTGATACCCTTGTGCTGACGGTGCTGATGTTCACCAGGCACGCCAAGGGCAAGCGCTTCAGCGACGCCGAGGACGACGCGATCTTCTGGTACTTCGTGGTCGCGGCGTGGCTCGCGATCTACGGGCTGCTCTACTGGTTCCCCCGGATATGGGGCGGCCAATGACCACCTGGCTCGACCGCGCCGCGCCGTGGACGGGTCTCTTTGCCGGTCCGGTCGCCTGGCTGATTTCGACCAGCGTTAACTACACCTTCGCCGTTCTAGTCTGCGGCTGGGGCACGATGTCGACGGCCCTGCCGCTCGCGCTCGTTCTCGCGGCGATTAGCCTCGCGAGCTCCGTCCTTGCGTTCCTCAGTTGGCGTCGTCAGCCGCGCAACGAGCCGGTGGACTCGCCTGACAGCCACCTGCCGCGCAAGCTTGTTGCCGGAACAGGGGTACTCAGCGGCCTGCTGTTCGCCGCCGTAATCGTCCTTCAGGGTTCGGCCACCCTGTTCATGGCGGGGTGCGCGCGATGAGCCTCGTCGAGCTCGATCGGCTGTTCGGCCTCTCCAGCTGCTTTTCCGGCGCGACCTATGCCGGCTGGACGACCGATCTTGCGGTCACCGCTCCGCTCGCGCTCGGACTCGTTCTCTACGTGGCCGGCGTCACCCGCCTCTGGCACAGCGCTGGGCCGGGACGCGGCGCCAGCTACTGGCAGGTAGCTGCGTTCGCGGCCGGATGGCTCTGCATGGCCGCGGCGCTGCTCTCTCCGCTCCACGACCTCAGCCGCCGCATCTTCACCGCTCACATGATGGAGCATGAGCTGGTGATGACCATCGCCGCACCGCTGCTCGTCCTGGGCCGCCCGCTCGGGCCGCTGCTCTGGGCTTTCCCCCAGCGATGGCGCCGTCCTATCGCTAACGGCGCAAAGATCAGCGCGTGGTGGCTCGGCTGGGACGTACTCACCCGGCCTTTTGTGGCGGCCGTCCTACACGGCGCGGCAATCTGGCTCTGGCATGTCCCAGTGCTGTTCGATGCGGCGCTCCAGGTCGAATGGCTGCACTGGGCGCAACACCTGAGCTTCCTCGTCACCGCCCTCTTCTTCTGGTGGACCATCCTGGAGCGCCCGCTCACGCGCCCCGCCGGCAGCGCCATCCTGACGCTCTTCGCGACCGCCCTGCACACCGGCTTCCTCGGCATCCTCATCACCCTGACGCCCAAGCCCATCTATGCCCTCCAGAGCCGCGATGCCGCCCTCTGGAACCTCGGGCCGCTCTCCGACCAGCAGCTTGCCGGGCTCATCATGTGGGTGCCCGGCGGCATGGTCTATGCGATCGCCGCGCTGATCCTCGCCGGCCTTTGGATCAGCCGCTCGTCGGGCCGGTCCGCGCTAGAGCCGCGCCATGTCCACTAGCGCCCGTACCCCCATCGGTATCGCCGTCGATGTGCTCGCGCTCATCGTCCTGCGTCGCCGCCGGCACCCGAATCCGCACGTCCGCCCTCTCGGCGTCGCCCCCGCTACGTTGACGCCCTCACATCCCCCGATTTCGCATCGCGGCTGGATCAAGCTCCTCGTCACAGCAGCGCTGCTGATCGTCGTCGCCGCAGCCTCCTACGCCTACCACAAGACCCGCCTCGCGCTCGAACAGCGCACCGCCGCGATCGCGCTCGTCGGCGGCAACCCCGACAACGGCTCCGCCCTCATGGTGCGCTACGGCTGTGCCGGCTGCCACGCGCTCAGCGCCCTGCCGCAGGCCGTGGGACAGGTCGGCCCGCCGCTCGACAACGTCGCCCGCCGCCCCTTCGTTGGCGGCATCCTCACCACCACGCCCGACAACATGATCGGCTGGATCGTCGACCCCCGTGCCTACGATCCGCAAAGCGCCATGCCGCGCACCGGCATCTCGGGCAAGGAAGCGCGTGACCTCGTCACCTACCTCTACGGCGTCCCCGGCTAGCGGATCAGTCGCACCTCGGCGCGCGTCCAGCTCTCGAACTCGCCTTCGCTCAGCCGCCCCGTCGTGGGGTCGATGTCGTGCTGCCCCGCCTTGCGCAGGTAATGCGAAACGATGCTGAAGCGCCGCCCCGTTGCCGCATCTGTCCGCGCGCAAGTGCGTTTCACGAACTGACCGATCACCGGGCTCTCCCGCTCCCCCGGCGGCTCATCCCTGCAGTCCGTCTCGCTCATCCCCAACCGGTCCATCAGGTATAGTCCTAGGAGGTAGTGCTCGCCGCGCGGCCGGGGCCGCGGCAACCCATCGTCCGGTCGCTCGTCGGGCCGCGGGTCAGTGACCAGCCGCACCCCCACCAGCGTGCCATTTGCATCAAACAGGGCCGACGCGATTACCGGGAAGTAGCTCTCGATCGTGCCGATCTTACCGAGCGGCGCCCACCGCGCCTCGGCCCGCGCCCGCTCCGCTAGGCTGTCGTCATACTCGAAGTAGACCTCACGCAGCCCCTCCGCGTCCGCCTTGCAGTGGCCGAATTCCGCCCACCCGGACAGCCTGGCGAGCGGCGGCCCACCATCGCTGCCGCAGGCGAAGTGCGTAAACCCGTCGGGCAGCGCACCAGCCGCCGCGCCGAGCGGCAAGTCCCACACCGTCTGGCGCGCACTAACTGGCTGGCAGAGCGCGATGGCAATGGCGAATCCAACCACCACGCTCCGCATCAGGCCCCTCCGTTATCGGGCGAGGCTAGACCTTCGCCTTCTCACCCGCTTCGCGCAGGCTGAGATACGTCGCCGTCACCGTGGCCAGGTTGTTCTTCAGCCAGTCGGCCATCGCCCGCTCTTCGTCAAGGTTCTGGTTGAGCAGCGTGATCGCCGAGCTCTCGCCCGCCATCTCGGCCATGGTGATCAGCGAGGTGTAGGCTGCGATCTCAAAATTCTCGAAAGCGTAGTTGGCGAACGAGTTCTTGAGGATCTCATCCGGCGCCACGGTGTGGCCCAACGCCGCCATCATCCCGGCCACCGACAGCATCGTGTCCTTCACGCCGGAGGCGTCGGTGCCATGCTGGCTAAGGATCTGATCGAGCCGGGCAAGCTGCCCCTCCGTCTCGCGAATGTGCTGCTCGAGCTTGGCGAGAACCTGCGGATAGCTCTCCAGCCGCGCCACCTGCGGCTTCATGATGGAAAGCGCCTGCTTTTCCATCGCGTGTGCGTTCTTGACGCCGGTGATGAAGAGGTCGTGCGTCTCGCCGTGATGGTGAGCCATCGTGCTGCTCCTGTGTGGCTAGGTTGCCGGCTCAACGCCGCGCGCTGCACACAGTTGCACTCGGAAGAATGGCGGGTAGGGAGGGATTCGAACCCCCGGGACGCTTGCACGCCCGCCGGTTTTCAAGACCGGAGCAATCGACCACTCTGCCACCTACCCGGAGGCGCCGATGCGGCTGGCGTGTAGCCGGTCGCACCCGCAGTGTCCAGCGCGCTAGGGCAGCAGCAGCGTCGAGCCGGTCGTCTGGCGACTCTCCAGCGCGCGGTGGGCTTCGGCGGCATCGCGGAGGGGGAACGTCTGGTTGATCAGTGGCTTAACCGCTCGCGACGCGACTGCGCGGTAGATGGCCGCTGCTGCCCGGCGGAAATCGGCCGGCGCGGCGAAGTAGCTGGCCGTGGTCGGGCGGGTAACGAACAGCGAGCCTTTGCGGGCGAGGATGGTGAGGTCGGGGATCGAGACCACGCCGGAGGCATTGCCGAAGCTCACCATGAGGCCGCGCGGCTTCAGGCAATCGAGGGATGGCTCGAACGTCGCCTTGCCTACGCCGTCGTAGACGACGTCGACCCCCCTGCCCTCGGTCAGCTCCTTGACGCGCGCCACGAAGTCGCCGGTGCGGTAGTTGATCACCTCCGCGCAGCCATGCGCCTTGGCGAGCTCCGCCTTCTCGTCGGAGCCGGCGGTGCCGATCACGCGCGCGCCGATCGCCTTGGCCCATTGCGCGATGATGAGGCCGGTCGCGCCGGCCGCCGCATGCAGCAGGATCGTCTCGCCTGCCTTGAGCTCGTGGGTGAGGTGAATGAGGTAGTAGGCGGTGGTGCCCTTCAGCGTCATCGCCGCGGCAGTGTCGTAGTCGACGTTGTCCGGCAGCGGCGCAGCGCGATCGGCCGGCATCAGCCGCTCCTCGGCATAGGACCCGCTCGGACCCGAATAGGCGACCCGGTCGCCGACCTCGAACTCGGTGACCCCCTCGCCGACCGCGATGACCTCGCCGGCGCCCTCGTTGCCGGCCACCATCGGCAGCGGCTTCTTGTAGAGGCCGGTGCGCTCGTACACGTCGATGAAGTTGACGCCGATTGCCTGGTTGCGGACCTTGATCTCGCCTGGGCCGGGATCGCCGACGTCCTGCTGCTCAAACTTCAGGACCTCCGGTCCGCCGTTTTCGCGAACGATGATGGCGCCGCCGCTCATGGTCTTTTCCTCGGAGCTGATTTCGGCCGCGCCTGCGCGCGCGACATTGGCGTCGATTTCGATCTCGGACGAGCGGCCCTCGTCACTTCACCGGCAGCTTCCGCCGCGATCTCGCCGGTGGTCACCGGCACCGGCGCATGTCCTTCCGCTGCCTTGCGGCGGCCGCTGGCGATGATGTTGACCGCCTCCACGAGGACGGAGAAAGCCATCGCCGCATAGATGTAGCCCTTGTCGATGTGGAAGCCGAAGCCGTCCGCAGCCAGCGACACGCCGATCAGCAGCAGGAAGGCGAGCGCCAGCATCTTGGTGGTCGGGTGCTTGGCAACGAAGCCCGAGATCGGTCCCGACGCGATGAACATGATCCCTACGGCGACGATGACGGCGGCGATCATCACCTCCACGTGGTCGGCCATGCCGACCGCCGTGATGATGGAGTCGATCGAGAACACCATGTCGATGACAATGATCTGGGCGATGATGGCGGAGAATGCCGTACCCGCGGTGCTTGAAAGCGTGCTGTCGTGCGGCCCTTCTATCGCGGCGTGCATCTCATGCGTCGCCTTGTAGATCAGGAAGCCGCCGCCCCCGATGAGGATCAGGTCCTTCCACGAGAAGCCATGGTCGAAGATGGTGAAAAGCGGTTGGTCGAGCTGGATGATCCAGCTGATCACCAGCAGCAGCATGATGCGGAAGACCAGCGCCAGTCCGAGGCCAAGCCGCCGCGCCCTGTCGGCCTGTTCCTTGGGCAGCTTCGACACCAGGACCGAGATGAAGACGATGTTGTCGATCCCGAGGACGATCTCCATCACAGTCAGCGTCAGGAAGCTCGCCCAGACGGCGGGATTGCTGAGCAGTTCGATCATCGTGGGTCCATCTCCTGGCCGGGGAGCAACCTATCTATGGTGCCGCACGTAAAGTTGAAAGTGCTCGCTCCCGCGGATTTCGCGACACGGCGTTTTCCCGCAACACCTTCAGGCGAGAAAGGATGCGCCATGCCTTCGCTGGCCCGTGCACCGGGGCGATGTTAGGCTTGCAGCTGCCTCTCCAGGAGACCCTCTAAGTGCATAGCTTTACACCCATTCCCGCCTTGACCGGCGGGCTGCTCATCGGCCTCGCCTCCGCCATCCTGTGGATCGGCAACGGCAGGATCGCGGGCATCTCCGGCATCTTCGGACAGCTGCTGCCGCCCGTGCGCAGCTTCCTCTGGCAGGCCCTGTTCCTCGGCAGCCTGGTGCTCGGCGCGCTCGCCGCCTCCTGGCTGTTCCCAGGTCTGGGCATTGGCGGCCCCGGTGGCGAACCTCCCCGGCTGGTCAGTGCGCCCCCGTCCTTTCCCCTCGGCACGGCTGCATGGATCGGCATTGCCGGCCTTCTGATCGGGCTTGGCACCCGCATCGGCAACGGCTGCACCTCCGGCCACGGCATCTGCGGGCTTGCACGCCTCTCCCCGCGCTCCTTCGTTGCGGTCGCCGTATTCTTCGGCGTCGCCATTGCGACCGTTGCGATTACCGGAGTGGTCTGATGCGCAATCCAGTGTACTTCGTCACTGCGGCCATAAGCGGCCTGCTCTTCGGCGCCGGTCTCTACGTCTCGCAGATGGTTGACCCGTTCAAGGTCCTGCGCTTCCTCGATTTCGGTGCGATCCCGACCGGTGGGTGGGACCCCAGCCTCGCCTTCGTCATGGCTGGTGGGCTCGCCGTGATGGTCGTCGCCGTGCGGCTGGCGGGCCGCCGCGCAGCCCCGCTCTTCGACATGCAATTCCACGGGCCCGACTACACGCGCATCGACAGCCCGCTTGTGGTGGGTTCCGCGCTCTTCGGCATCGGCTGGGGTATGTGCGGCATCTGCCCCGGACCGGCGGTCGCGCTGATCGCGTTCGTGCCCGACAACCTCTGGATCTTCCTCATCGCCATGCTGGCCGGCTCGTTCCTCGGCACCCTGTTCATGCGCGGCCGGACCGAACCGCGCCCGGCCCTCGCATGACCCGCGCGGTCGTCGTCGGTGGCGGTCTCGTCGGCCTCGGGGCCGCGGTGGCGCTCGCGCGCCGAGGCATCGAGACGGTGCAGGTTGCGCCCAAGGCGCCGCCGGACCGCCGCACCTCGGCGCTGATGATGCGGAGCGTCGACTACCTGCGAGAGGCCGGGCTGGTGAACGATCCTGGCGGGCTCGGCCACCCACTCACCGCCATTCGCATCATCGATGCCACCGACCGGCTGGTTCGCGCCCCGGAAACCCTGTTCGAGGCGAGCGAGGCCGGCCTAGAGGCATTCGGCTGGAACTTCCCAAACATCGCACTGGCTGAAGCTTTCGCCGCGACCGCGCGCACGCTGCCCAACCTCACGACCATCGAAGCGGCCATGACGGCGCTCACCCGCAACGAGACGGGGTGGAGCGTCAGCGCAGCGGATGGCCAGCAATACACTGCCGATCTCGTTGTCGGCGCCGACGGCAAGAAGTCGGGTGTCCGCGTGGCTGCCGGCATCGGAACGCGCGAGCGCGATTTCCGCGAAGCGGCGCTGGTCTGTGACCTCAACCTTGGTCGCCCCCTCGGCGGCACCTCGGTCGAGTTCCACTATCCGCACGGCCCGTTCACGCTGGTGCCGGCAGGAGGCAGCCGCGCCAACCTGGTCTGGATCGACGAACGGCCGGTGCTCGAGGCCGCCAAGGCGAGCGGCCTGCGTGAGGCCCTCCTTGCCCGCTCGCAGCGACTCTTCGGCGGCATCGAGGTGCTTACGCCCGCAGTGGTCTTCCCCCTCAGCACGCTCGTCGTCGAGACTGCCGGCCGCGACGGCGTCGTCCTTGTCGGGGAAGCCGCCCACGCCTTTCCGCCCATCGGCGCGCAAGGGCTCAATCTCGGGCTGCGCGACCTGGCGGACCTGTCTGCAGTGCTGTCGGAGCACTCTGAGGCCCAACAGGTCAGTGACGCCTATGCTGCCCGCCGATCAGCCGACCTGGTTCGGACCGGCGGGATGGTCGATGCCCTGTTCCGCTCCCTGCTGATGGAGATGCTGCCCGCACAGCTCCTGCGCGCGGGTGGCCTCTGGGCGTTGAAGTCGCTCCCCATCCTGCGGCGCCAGGCCTTCGCCCTGGGAATGGGCGTCCGCTAGGCAAGAAAAAAGGGCGCCAGCGGCGCCCTTCGAAACCTCAGCGGTGATGCGCTTTGCTTACTGCGCGGTGGTCGTGGTCGCTCCCGGAGCAGCCGGCGCAGTGGTCGCCGGCGCCGTGCCCGCGGCGGAGTCGAGCTGACGGCGCATCTGCTCGGCGCGGTCGTTGAGGACCGTCTCGAGAGCGTTCGACGTGCTGTTCTGCTGGGTGAACTGGTCGAAGGTCATCGCGGTCTCGCTGTCGTAAGCAGCGGTGAAACCGGCAAGATTGATCTCGATCACGAGGTCCTGGTTCTGCCGGTTCTTGGCGATAAGCTTGAGCTTGCCGCCCTTCTTGAGGCTGTTCACATACGCCTCGTTGATCACCAGCTGCGTGGCGCAGGACTGCGGATCGCAGAGCATGAACGGCACGCGGATCGGCTTGCCGGTGTCGATCTGCCAGGTGAGCCCGAACGGCAGGAGCACCCCGAGCGGCACCGCGGCGACCGCGAGCAGACGGCTCTCCTGGCCCGGATCGTCGCGCAGCAGGAACGAGCCCAGGAAGGCCCCGTTCGCGATGACGACCTGACGCATGATGCAGGCCTTCTTGCCGTTCGCGATCGGGTCGCAAACCTTGAGCCAGTTGTCGCTGGGTGAGGGTGTGGTGGCGGCCGGTGCCGAAGCCGCCGCAGGGGCCGCACCCGCCGCGGGAGCCGCCGATTCCTGCGCAAAGGCGGGAAGCGCGGGCAGCAAGAGTGCTGCGACCGCCAAACCGGCGACAAAAGTCTTCCTGAGGCTCATGAACGTTCCTTGATGGTATTCTTGGGAGGGTGCACGCCCTCCCTTGCGTGAGTGCCCTTCAAGGGGCGAAATCCGGCAATAACATGACCGGGCATAGCTTGCGAAGCCATTACGCGGCCACTGTAGCGTGAGCGCCGCTGCCTTCGGCCAAACGGGCGAGCCGCGACAGGATTGCCGCCGTTCCTTTGAGCCGCGCCTCGGCGGTCGGCCAGTTGCGTGCGAAGACCAGTTTCTGGTCGGGCCGGACGTGCGCCTGCTGTGATGAATCCGTCACCAGCGCCACCAGTCCCGCCGGATCGGGGAACTCGTTGTTGCGCAGCGTCAGCACCGCACCCTTGGGACCGGCGTCCACCTTCTCGACGTTGGCCGTGCGGCACAGCGCCTTGACCAGGATCACCTTGAGCAATGCCTCTACCTCGTCCGGCAGCGGCCCGAAGCGGTCGATCAGCTCCGCTCCGACCGAATCGATCTCCGCGGCATCCGCCAGGTCGCCAAGTCGACGGTAGAGCTGCATTCTGAGCTGCAGATCGGGCACATAACTCTCTGGAATCATTACAGGCATGCCCAGAGAAATGGTGGGACTCCACTCGCCCTTCTCCTCGTACTCGGCCGCCTGCCCGCTGCGCAGGGAGGCAACCGCCTCCTCGAGCATCGCCTGGTAGAGCTCGAACCCGACTTCCCGGATGTGGCCGGATTGCTCCTCGCCCAGCAGGTTTCCGGCGCCGCGGATATCGAGGTCGTGACTGGCGAGCTGGAAGCCCGCACCCAGGCTCTCGAGCGACTGCAGCACGGTCAGGCGCCGTTCCGCGGTATCGGTCAGCTTGCGATCGGCGGGGACTGTGAAGAGCGCGTAGGCACGCTGCTTGGAGCGGCCGATGCGCCCGCGGATCTGGTAGAGCTGCGCCAGCCCGAAATTATCGGCGCGATGGACCACCAGCGTATTGGCGTTCGGGATATCCAGCCCCGACTCCACGATCGTGGTTGCGACCAGCACGTCGAATTTGCCGTCGTAGAAGTTGTTCATGATGTCGTCGAGCTCGCCCGGCGGCATCTGCCCGTTGGCGACGACGAAGCTCACCTCCGGCACCTGGGTGCGCAGGAACTCGGCGATGTCAGGCTGATCCTTGATGCGAGGAACGACGTAGAAGGCCTGGCCGCCGCGATATTTTTCGCGCAGCAGCGCCTCGCGGATCGAGAGCGGGTCGAACGGCGTCACGAACGTGCGGATCGCCAGCCGGTCGACCGGCGGGGTCGCCAGCAGCGTCAGGTCGCGGACGCCGGTGAGGGCCAGTTGCAGGGTGCGCGGGAGCGGCGTCGCCGTCAGGGTCAGCACGTGGACGTTGGCGCGCAGCTCCTTGAGGCGCTCCTTGTGTGCAACGCCGAAGTGCTGCTCCTCGTCCACCACCATCAGGGCGAGGTCCTTGAACTCGATCGACTTGCTGAGCAGCGCGTGGGTGCCCACGACGATGTCGATCTCGCCCGTCTTGAGGCCCTCCTTGGCGGCCTTGAGCTCGGCGGAAGTGACCAGCCGCGATGCGTGCGCAACCTTGATCGGCAGCCCGGCAAAGCGCTCGCGGAAGGTCTTGTAGTGCTGTCGCGCCAGCAGCGTGGTCGGCACCACGACCGCCACCTGGCGGCCCGACATGGCGACCGCGAACGCGGCGCGCAGCGCCACCTCGGTCTTGCCGAAGCCGACGTCGCCGCACACCAGCCGGTCCATCACGCGGCCCGAGCTGAGGTCGTCGAACACCGCGGCAATGGCGACGAGCTGGTCCTCGGTCTCCTCGTAGGGGAACCGCGCCGCGAACTCCTCGTAGAGCCCCTGCTGGATGTCCACCGGCTCGCCGATCGAGAGCTGCCGCGCGGCCGCGATCTTGATGAGCTGCTCGGCCATGTCGCGAATGCGCTTCTTGAGCCGGCTCTTCTTGGCCTGCCAGGCGACGCCGCCGAGCTTGTCGAGCTGGGCCCCGGCGTCCTCCGCGCCGTAGCGGGAGAGCAGCTCGATGTTCTCGACCGGCAGGTAGAGCTTGGTGTTGCCGGCATACTCGATCTCGACGCAGTCATGTGGGGCGCCGGAGACCTCGATGGTCTTCAAGCCAAGGAATCGCCCGATGCCGTGATCGACATGGACGACGAGATCGCCTGACGCGAGGCTCGCCGCTTCGGTGAGAGCATCGGAAGCCTTGCGCTTGCGCTGCTGGCGAAGGAGGCGTTCGCCCAGGATGTCCTGCTCGGACAGCACCACCATGCCGTCGGTCTCGAAACCGGATTCGAGGCCGAGGACGACGAGGACGGAGACGTTGGGCGACGTCGTTTCGGCGTCGCGCCAGTTCTCGGCTAGGCGCTGATTGGTGAGGCCGTGGTCCTTGAGTACCTGCGCCATGCGGTCGCGCGAGCCTTCCGACCAGCAGGCGATGATGGTCTTCCGC
>JAEZBF010000063.1 GCA_023427545.1 Pseudomonadota bacterium | reverse complement strand
ATGCAATCGTCTCCGGTGAGGTGGCTGGCTTTGGATGGCTGGAAGGCGGGAATGAACAAGTTTGAGGACGCCGCGCCCCTTTAGCAAGCAGCCAAAAGAAGAAATGCAGCCACAAAGCGGCGCTGGGAAATTTCGCTCGGACCAGCAGCACGGCTGCGGCTCGGCTGAGATTTTCGCTTCCCCGGCGCGTCCTCGGCCTCTACCAAGGCGCCGACCAGCGGAGACCATCATGTACCAGACCCTCGATCCCAGCACCTTGACCGTCTTCATCACCGGCGCAACGTCGGGGTTCGGCGCCGCCGCCGCGCGTCGCTTCGCCGCTGCCGGCTCGCGCGTCATCGCCACTGGCCGGCGCATCGACCGGCTCGAGGAGCTGCAGCAGGAACTTGGCGCCGACCGATGCCACATCGCGGAGATGGACGTCCGCGAGCGCGCCAGCATCGACGCAGTACTCGCCGGCCTGCCCCAGCCATTCGCCGCCGTGAACGTGCTGCTGGCGAACGCCGGCCTCGCGCTCGGTCTCGAGCCGGCCTACGAGACCAGGCAGAGCGACTGGGAAGAGATGATCGACACCAACGTGAAGGGCCTCGCCCAGACCGTGCGGGCGGTGCTTCCCGGAATGGTGGAGCGTGGCGAAGGCCACGTCATCACCTCGGGCTCGGCGGCCGGCGACTTCCCCTATCCGGGCGGCAGCGCCTATGGCGGCACCAAGGCCTTCGTCAAGCAGTTCGCCCTGGCGCTCCGGGCCGACCTGCAGGGCAAGAACGTGCGCGTCACCAACATCGAGCCCGGCATGGTCGATACCGAGTTCTCGCTGGTGCGCTTCGGCGGCGACGCCGAAAAGGCCGGCAACGTCTACAAGGGCATGACGCCGCTCACCTCCCAGGACATCGCCGAGACGATGTTCTGGGTCGCCACCCTGCCCCGCCACGTCAACATCAACCGCCTGCAGATGATGCCCGTCGAGCAGTCCTTCGCGCCATTCGCCGTGCACCGCAAAAGCTGAGTGCGGGACTCCCCCAGGATGCACCCGCAGCAGTAGCCCTCATGGTGAGCTCGTCGAACCACGAGGGCGTGGCACATACTACTTCAGCAGATCCCGCCGCCGCTCCCGCGTCAGCGCCTGCGCCTGCTCGCGCCGCCACTTGGCGATCTTGCCGTGGTCGCCCGACACCAGCACCGGCGGAATCTCGGCGCCCTCGAACACCTGTGGCCGGGTGAACTGCGGATATTCCAGCAACCCGCCTTCGAAGCTCTCGTCGGCGTGGCTGTCGGCGGCCCCGAGAACGCCTGGGATCAGCCGCACCACGGCCTCGAGCAGCACCATCGCGGCCACCTCACCGCCCGCAAGAACGTAGTCCCCGATCGAGACTTCCATAAGCCCGCGGGCCGAGATCACCCGCTCGTCCACGCCCTCGAACCGCCCGCAGACGACCACCGCCCCCAGCCCCGCCGCGAGCTCCCGGACCCGCGCCTGGGTGAGCGGCACCCCGCGGGGACTCATCAGCAGCCGCGGCCGCGCATCGCCGGCCGGCGAGACGGCATCGATTGAGGCAGCGAGGATATCAGGCTTGAGCACCATTCCCGGCCCGCCGCCCGCCGGCGTGTCATCGACGGTCCGATGCCTGTCGGTCGCGAAATCCCGCAGCTGTGTGGTCCGCAGCGACCACCGCCCCTCGGCCAGACCCCGAGCGATCACGGACGCGCCCAGCGGCCCCGGAAAGAGCTCCGGGAACAGCGTGATCACGTCGGCGGAAAAGCTCAATCCGGCTCCTCTTCGCCCGGTTCGGCATCGACCGGCGGATCGATCACGAGGTAGCCGGCCTTGACGTGCACCTCGGGGACCGCCGCTTTGGTGAAGGGGTAGAGGAAGGTATCGCCCGATCGCGGGTCGCGGACCTCGAGCAGGTCGCCGGCGCCGAAGTTCGGCACCGCCGAGACCTTGCCCAGGACTGTCCCGTCGGTGAGCCGTGCCTCGAGCCCGATCAGGTCGGCGTGGTAGAAATCGTCGGCGTCATCCACTTCGGGCAGTACTCCCCTGTCGGCATAGAGCTCGACGCCGTTCAGTTTCTCGGCCGCAGTGCGGTCGGTGATGCCCTTGAGCCGCGCCACGATGACACTGGAGGTCGCGCGGGCGGAAACGATCTCAATCGTCAGCCCGGGTCGGTTGGTGCTCAGCGGTCCGTAGCGCGTGATCGCCAGCGGGTCCTCGGTATAGGAGGCAATCCGCACCTCGCCGCGTATCCCGTGAGCCGCGCCGATCCTGCCCATCAGCAGGCGGTCAAGCGCCACGTCAGCGCCCCTCTTCCCCTCTCCCGCGCGCGGGAGAGGGTAGCGCGTAGCGCCGGGTGAGGGTCAGGACCAATCTTACTCCGTCGCTGGCGCTTCGGCCGCGGCAGCAGTGGCCTTGGCGCGTTGCTCGGCACGCTCGGTCGCCTTCTTGCCCGGCTTGGCCTTGTCGGGGTTGTTGCGCGCCTCGCGCTGGGCGAGTCCCGCCGCCGCAAAGAACCGCAGAACGCGGTCGGTGGGCTGCGCGCCGACCGACAGCCAGTGCTGGGCGCGCTCGGTGACGATCGTCACGCGCTTGCTCTCATCGGTCAGCAGCGGCGCATAGGTGCCGATCTTTTCGATGAAGCGGCCGTCGCGGGGCGAACGGGCGTCGGCAACGACGATATGATAGTACGGGCGCTTCTTGGTGCCGGCGCGGGCAAGGCGGAGTTTGAGCGACATCAGGATCTTCCTTCGTTGAGCTTGTGGTTGGTCTTACTTCTTCTTCGGCACGAACCCGCCGCCGAGGCCGGGCAGGCCAGGGAAGCGGGAACCGCCGAGGCCCGGGAGACCCGGACCGGAATTGAGCAGCTTGCCGACGTCGGTCGGCAGCTTTTCCGAGAGCGTTTTGGGCGCCGGAGCACCGCCCGCCTGCCGCAGCATCGCGGGGTCGATCCCCGCCTGCCGGGCCATTTCCTCGAGCTGACGCGGGTCCATCGTCGAGGGATCGGGCAGCCCCTGGGGCAGCATGCCGCCCAGCTTGCCGCCGAACATGCCCGACAGCGAGCCGAGCCCGCCCTTTGACACTTTCTTCATCATATCCGCCATTTGGCGGTGTTGCTTCATCAGCTTGTTGACTTCGCTGACCTCGACGCCCGCGCCCGCTGCGATGCGCTTGCGGCGGCTGGCATTGAGCAGGTCGGGGTCGGTGCGTTCCTTCTTGGTCATCGAGTTGATGATCGCGACCTGCCGGTCGAAGATCTTCTCGTCGATGTTGGCGCCGGCCATCGCCTTCTTGATCTGGCCCATGCCTGGCATCAGGTTCATCAGCGAACCCATGCCGCCCATCTTCTTCATCTGCAGCAGCTGGGCACGCAGATCCTCGAGGTCGAAGACGCCCTTCTTGAGCTTCTTCGCCATCTTCTGGGCGTCTTCGGCGGAGACGGTCTGCGCCGCCTTCTCGACCAGCGAGACGATGTCGCCCATGCCGAGAATGCGGTCGGCGATGCGGCCGGGATGGAAATCCTCGAGCGCATCCATCTTCTCGCCGACGCCGATCAGCTTGATCGGCTTGCCGGTCGCCGCACGCATCGACAGCGCCGCGCCGCCGCGGCCGTCGCCGTCCACGCGGGTCAGCACGATTCCGGTGATGTCGACCCGCTCGTCAAAGGCCCGTGCGAGGTTGACGGCGTCCTGGCCGGTCAGCGCATCCGCGACCAGCAGCACTTCGTGTGGGTTGGTGATCGCCTTGATCTCGGCGGTCTCGGCCATCAGCTCTTCGTCGACATGCGTCCGGCCGGCGGTGTCAAGGATCAGCACGTCGTAGCCGCCCAGCCGCCCCTCGCGCAGCGCGCGGTGGGCGATCTGTACCGGCGTCTCGTCCGCGATGATCGGCAGCGTCGCGACCCCGACCTGCTCGCCGAGCACCCGCAGCTGCTCCTTGGCGGCCGGACGGCGGGTATCAAGCGAGGCCAGCAGCACCTTCTTGCCCTGCCGCTCCTTTAGCCGCTTGGCGATCTTTGCCGTCTGGGTCGTCTTGCCCGAGCCCTGCAGGCCGACCATCAGCACCGGCACCGGCGAGGGCGCGCTGAAATCGAGCGGCACCTGCGTGTCGCCGAGAACCTTGACCAGCTCGTCGTGGCCGCTCTTGACGACCTGCTGGCCCGGCGTCACCGAGCGGGTGACTTCGGCGCCGACTGCGCGCTCGCGCACCTGCTCGACGAAAGCGCGCACCACTTCGAGCGAAACGTCCGCTTCGAGCAGCGCGCGGCGCACTTCGCGCAGCGCCGCATCGACATCGGCGGGCGTGAGCGCCCCGCGCCCCCGCAATCCATCGAAGATCTTGCCAAGCCGATCGCTCAGGCTCTCGAACATCGTGGTCGTCCTTGGTCCGGTGGTTGAGCCCCGGATATGGTGTTCGTGCCGCAAAACCAAAACACACCCGAGGGCGCATCGCGCTGTCGGGTGTTGACCGCTTCTCTCTCGGAGAAGCCAGTGGCTCGGTCTACGGCTCTGTTACAGAGTTGGCGGGCTTATAGGGGCGGCGCGCCCGGCGAGTCAAGCAAGGGGTCGTCGCCGTCGCCCTCCGCCGGCTCGCCTCGAGCCGCGACTGAATCGAGCTCGACCGGCGCCGCCGTCGCCTCACCCTCACCGAAATCGGCCTCGAGCTTGGCTTCAAGCTCGACCAGGTCCTGCGGCAAGGGCATCCCAGTCGCCCGCAACTGGTTCAGCATCTCGCGGATCTGCAGCGCGAGTTCATGCGCATCTTCCGGCTGTTCGTTCATCTGGCTGAAAAGACTCGCAATCTCAGTCTGAATATCATCGAAAGCCATGTCGCGCACTCCCTGTCGTTGGTACCCTAGTCCAACATCCCGGCCAGCGTAAGGCTGGCATCAGGCACCGCCAGCCGCTATTGAACGCGCCTTCCTTCCAGATAGCTCCGGATGTGCCATGACCGCGCTCAACACCGCCCCGATCGACGAAGAAAAGCTGGACCGTCTTGCGGAAGTGGCGATCCGCGTCGGCCTCCAGCTGCAGCCCGGGCAGGATCTGGTCTTGACAGCGCCGGTCAATGCCCTGCCCCTCGTCCGGCGCATCACCGCTCACGCCTACAAGGCCGGCGCGGGTCTCGTCACGACAATCTTCTCGGACGAGGAGATCACCCTCAATCGCTACCGCTTCGCCAATGACGCGAGCTTCGATCGCGCCGCAGGCTGGCTCTACGAGGGCATGGCAAAGGCCTATGGCAACAACTCGGCGCGTCTTGCGGTCGCCGGCGACAACCCGATGCTGCTCGCCGGCCAGGACCCGGACAAGGTCGCGCGCGCCAATCGCGCCAACTCCACCGCCTATAAACCGGCGCAGCAGAAGATCGTGGAATTCGACATCAACTGGAACATCGTAGCATATCCAAACAGTTCGTGGGCTAAGCAGATGTTTCCCGGCGATGATGAGGACACCGCGGTGCGCAAGCTCGCGGACGCCATATTCGCGGCGAGCCGCGTCGACGTTGCCGATCCGATCGAGGCATGGTTCGAGCACAACGCGGCGCTCCGCAACCGGACCAGCTGGCTCAACAGCCACCATTTCGAGGCCCTGCATTACTCCGGCCCCGGCACCGACCTCACGATCGGCCTCGCCGACGGCCACGAGTGGATGGGCGGCGCATCGACCGCCAAGAACGGCATCACCTGCAACCCCAACATTCCCACCGAGGAGGTTTTCACGACGCCGCACGCGCGGCGGGTGGAGGGCACGGTCACCAGCACCAAGCCGCTGAGCTACCAGGGCACGCTCATCGACAACATCTCGGTCCGCTTCGAAGGCGGCCGCATCGTCGAGGCGCACGCCAGCCGCGGCGAGGACGTGCTGCAGAAGGTGCTCGACACCGACGAGGGCTCCCGCCGGCTCGGCGAGGTGGCGCTGGTCCCGCACTCCTCCCCCATCAGCAAGTCGGGCCTGCTCTTCTTCAACACGCTCTTTGACGAGAACGCCGCGAGCCACATCGCGCTCGGCCAGTGCTACACCAAGTGTTTCGTCGGCGGCGCCAGCCTCACCCCTGAGCAGGTCAAGGAGCGGGGCGGCAATTCCAGCCTGATCCACATCGACTGGATGATCGGCTCCGACAAGATCGACATCGACGGCATCAAGGACGGCAACCGCGTGCCGGTCATGCGCAAAGGCGAATGGGTGTGATCCGGCGTATATACAATCAGCTTGACGTGATAGCTAGCAGATTGTATATACAGTTGTGACGATAGAGTTCGATCCGGAAAAGGACAGACTGAACGTCTCCTAGCACGGTATCTCGCTCTCTCGCGCGTCGGACGCCGAGATCCTGGCGGTTCGTGAGGACACGCGGTTCAGTGATGCCGAGCCACGATATCGTGCATGGGGTCTGATCGATGGTCGGGCCCACTGTCTCGCTTTCGTGACAAGAAATGAGCACATCCGGGCGATCAGTCT
>JAEZBF010000014.1 GCA_023427545.1 Pseudomonadota bacterium | reverse complement strand
CCTTGATGCCGACGATCTCGACTTCCTCGCCGACCTTGATCACGCCGCGCTCGACACGGCCGGTCACCACGGTGCCGCGACCCGAGATCGAGACCACGTCTTCGATCGGCTTCAGGAACGGCTGGTCGACCGGACGCTCCGGCTGCGGGAGGTAGGCATCCACATTGCGCATGAGCTCGAGGATGGCGTCGTGGCCGAGCTTCTGATCGGAGTTCTCGAGGGCCGCGAGGGCAGAGCCCTTGATCACCGGGATGTCGTCGCCGGGGAACTCGTAGGACGAGAGCAGCTCACGGACCTCTAGCTCGACGAGCTCCAGCAGCTCCGGATCGTCGACCATGTCGCACTTGTTGAGGAACACGACGAGGGCCGGCACACCGACCTGACGGGCGAGCAGGATATGCTCGCGGGTCTGCGGCATCGGGCCGGCGGCAGCGGACACGACCAGGATCGCGCCGTCCATCTGGGCGGCGCCGGTGATCATGTTCTTGACGTAGTCGGCGTGGCCCGGGCAGTCGACGTGCGCGTAGTGGCGCTTCTCGGTCTCGTACTCGACGTGCGCGGTGTTGATCGTGATGCCGCGCGCCTTCTCCTCGGGAGCCGCGTCGATCTGGTCGTAGGCCCGGAAGGTGGCCCCGCCGGTCTCGGCCAGGACCTTCGTGATCGCAGCCGTCAGCGACGTCTTCCCGTGGTCGACGTGACCAATGGTGCCGATGTTGCAGTGCGGCTTAGTGCGGGAAAACTTTTCCTTACCCATCGCTAGTCTCCGTATGCGCCAGCCATCGGGGCCGGCTTCAGTTTGTTTATGGCGTTAAAGGTCAGGCGTACTTGGCCTGGACTTCGTTGGCGACGGCCTGCGGGACCTGTTCGTAGTGGTCGAAGGTCATCGTGTACTGGGCCCGGCCCTGGCTCATCGAGCGCAGCGAGTTGACGTAGCCGAACATGTTAGCAAGCGGCACCATCGCGTCGACGACCTGGGTAATACCCCGGCCTTCGGTGCCGCGGATCTGTCCGCGGCGAGAATTCAGGTCGCCGATGACATCGCCCACATAGTCTTCCGGCGTCACGACTTCAACCCGCATGATCGGCTCGAGGATCTTCGGCGACGCCTTCTGCAGCGCCTCGCGGAAACCCATGCGGCCCGCGATTTCGAAGGCCAGAACCGACGAGTCGACGTCGTGATAGGCGCCGTCCGTCAGCACGAACTTCACATCCACGATCGGGAAGCCGATCAGGATGCCGGCGCCCATGACGGACTCGACGCCCTTCTGCACACCCGGGATGTACTCCTTGGGCACGTTGCCGCCCACCACTTCCGAGGCGAACTCGAACCCCTTGCCGGGCTCGTTCGGCTCGATGCGGAACTTGATGCGGGCGAACTGGCCCGAACCGCCGGACTGCTTCTTGTGCGTGTAGTCGTGCTCCACCGCGCGGGTGATTGCCTCGCGGTACGCGACCTGCGGCTGGCCGATATTGGCCTCGACCTTGAACTCGCGCTTCATGCGATCGACAATGATGTCGAGGTGCAGTTCGCCCATGCCCGAGATGATCGTCTGGCCGGACTCCTCGTCGGTCTTGACGCGGAAGCTCGGGTCCTCGGCAGCCAGGCGAGACAGGGCGATGCCCATCTTCTCCTGGTCGGCCTTGGACTTGGGCTCCACGGCGATGTCGATGACCGGCTCGGGGAACTCCATGCGCTCGAGGATGACCTTGTTGTTCGGGTCCGACAGCGTGTCGCCCGTGGTCGTGTCCTTGAGCCCGACGATGGCGACGATGTCGCCGGCGTAAGCCTCGTTGATCTGCTCGCGGCTGTTGGCGTGCATCTGGAACATGCGGCCGACGCGCTCGCGCTTCTCCTTGACCGTGTTCTCGAGCATTGCGCCGCCTTCGACGTGGCCCGAGTAGATGCGGCAGAAGGTCAGCGAGCCCATGTGCGGGTCGTTGGCGATCTTGAACGCCAGCATCGAGAGCGGCTCGTTGTCGTCCGGGTGGCGCTCAACCTCGGCCTCGGTCTTGACGTCGATGCCCTTGATCGCGGGCACGTCCACCGGGGACGGCAGAAAGTCGATGACGCCATCCAGGAGAGGCTGCACGCCCTTGTTCTTGAACGAGGAACCGCAGAACACCGGGAAGAAGGCGGCATCGATCGTGCCGCGGCGGATCAGCCGGCGCAGCGTGTCGTTGTCGGGCATCTCGCCGTTGAGGTAGGCCTCGGTCGCCGCATCGTCGACTTCGACGGCGGTCTCGACCAGCTGCTCGCGGTACTGCTCGGCCCGCTCGCGCAGGTCTTCCGGAATCTCCACCACGTCCCAGCCTGCACCGAGGTCGTCGGTGTGCCAGATCAGGGCGTTCATCTCGATGAGGTCGACGATGCCCTTGAAGTCGCTCTCGGAGCCGATCGGCAGCTGCATGAGGCAGATCTTCACGCCGAGGCGCTTCTTGATCGAGTCGACGCAGAAGTAGAAGTCGGCGCCGATCTTATCCATCTTGTTGACGAAGATCAGCCGCGGGACATTGTACTTGTCGGCCTGACGCCAGACCGTTTCGGTCTGGGGCTCGACGCCCTGGTTGCCGTCGAGCAGCGCGATGGCGCCGTCGAGCACGCGCAGCGAACGCTCGACCTCGATGGTGAAGTCCACGTGGCCGGGCGTGTCGATGATGTTGAAGCGGTGCATGCGCCCGTTGCGACCCTTCCAGAAGGTCGTGGTCGCCGCGGACGTGATGGTGATGCCGCGCTCCTGCTCCTGCTCCATCCAGTCCATCGTCGCGGCGCCGTCATGGACTTCGCCGATCTTATGGGACTTGCCGGTGTAGTAGAGAATCCGCTCGGTGGTCGTGGTCTTGCCGGCATCGATGTGGGCCATGATGCCGAAATTGCGGTATTCGTGGATTGGATATTCGCGGGCCATTTCGAACGTGCCTTCCGGTTACCAGCGGTAGTGCGAGAAGGCACGGTTGGCGTCCGCCATCCGGTGCGTGTCTTCGCGTTTCTTGACCGCCTGACCGCGGCCGTTGAGTGCGTCCATCAGTTCGCCGGAAAGCCGCTCGCGCATGGTGTGCTCGCCGCGCTTGCGGGCAGAGTCGATCAGCCAGCGGATGGCGAGAGCCTGCTGGCGATCGGTGCGGACCTCGACCGGCACCTGGTAGGTCGCGCCACCGACACGGCGGCTGCGCACCTCGACCGCGGGACGGACGTTGTCGAGCGCTGTGTGGAACACGGCGATCGGGTCCTGCTTGGTCTTCTGCTGGACGATGTCGAAGGCGCCGTAGACGATCGATTCCGCGGCCGACTTCTTGCCGTCCTTCATCAGCGAATTCATGAACTTCGAGACGACGAGATCGCCGAACTTGGGGTCCGGGGTTATCTCACGCTTTTCTGCGCTGTGACGTCGGGACATTGCTTCTTCCTTTTCGGCCCGCACCTTGCGGCAGGGCTAATTCTCTCGGTTGGCGCTTGTGGCTTACTTCGGACGCTTGGCGCCGTAGAGCGAGCGGCGCTGCTTGCGGTCCTTGACGCTCTGGGTATCCAGCACGCCGCGGATCACGTGGTAGCGCACGCCGGGCAGGTCGCGAACGCGGCCGCCGCGGATCAGCACCACCGAGTGCTCCTGCAGGTTGTGGCCTTCGCCGGGGATGTAGGAGATGACTTCGCGCGAAGTGGTCAGGCGAACCTTGGCCACCTTGCGAAGGGCCGAGTTCGGCTTCTTGGGGGTCGTCGTGTAGACACGGGAACAGACGCCACGCTTTTGCGGGTTCTGCTCCATCGCCGGGACTTTGTTCCGCCGGGGCTTTGCAACCCTCGGTTTGCGGATCAACTGATTAATGGTCGGCATGCGCTCTTTCCATCGTCAATTCGTTGCCTGAGACAAAAGCAAACCAAAGCGGCGCTCGCCCGTCCAAGTCGGAACGGCGGCGCCATCAATGCAGTGGACCGCTTCCCGATCGGGAAGCGTTCATGCGCACGGCGATGCTTACGTCTAGTTCCCGGAGCGATGTGTTTGAGGTTCCTGGATGCCCGCACTAGGTGGCAGATACCCGCGTGAACCTCACGACCGACCGCTAAGGTGCGCTGCCTATACTCTGCCCACCCTACCCCGTCAAGCGCAGCGGCCCGAATTCGTCATGACGGTTTTGTCATGGTTGCCCTGCATTCCAGACGCTTTCACCGTGCCCGCCGCGCCCTATCCGCCACCTCTTGCGCAGGAGGTGATTTCCGGCCTTCACTGCCCTCACCGGACCCACTCCAGGTGGAGCGCCGGTGGAACTCGGGGGAGGTCGGCATGCAGCTCGGATCAGTGCTACTCGGAGGCGGAATCGCCCTGCTGCTGGCCGTTTCCGCCCAGGGCCAGGAACTGATCGACGGCAACGCCGGCGACGAGATCGCCAATGTTGCCCGCGGCTATGGCAGCGCCACCCTCGAAACCCAGGAGAACGGCGACCCCTTCATCGTCGGCAAGATCAACGGCGTCCTCTACAACGTCTATTTCCAGGACTGCACTGCCAACAAGGACTGCAAGGACCTGCGGTTCTACGCCGGGTTCACCGACAACAAGCAGCCGATGGAGACGATGAACGCCTGGAATCGGGACACTCGATTCGGCAAGGCGTTCCTCGACGAAGACCTGGATGCCGTCGTCGAGTACGACCTCAACCTGGAGCACGGCGTCAGCCGGGAAAACCTCGATTCCGTGTTCTCGCGCTGGAGCAACCTGCTCGGCCAGTACGCCACCTACATCGGCTACTAGCCGGCAGCTTCCCCGACGATTGCGATGGCAAAGCCATCGTAGCCTTTCGAGCCGACGGTCTGCACCGCCGTTGCGGTCAGCCGCTGCTCGCTCCCAAGCCGCTCGAACGCGGCGCGGGAGCCCTGCACGCTCGCGTTGCTGCTGTGGGTCTGAATCACCTCGCCGTCCCGGATGACATTGTCGACGACGATCACCGTGCCAGGCCGCGCCAACCTGAGCGCCCAGTCGATGTAGTCGCGGTTGCTCGGTTTGTCCGCGTCGATGAAGACGAAGTCGAACGGCGCCTCCGAAGCGAGCCCCGGCAGCAGGTCGAGTGCACGGCCGGTCCTCACCACCACCACGCCGTCCAGCCCCGCCCGGTGCAGGTTGCTTCGCGCGACCTCCGCGTGCTTCTCGTCATGCTCCAGCGTCACCAGCCGCCCGTCCGGCGGCAGCGCCCGCGCCATCCAGATCGTCGAATAGCCGCCGAGGGTGCCGATCTCCAGTACCCGCCGTGCGCCGCACATCCGCACCAGCAGGTGCAGCAGCGCGCCCTGTGCCGGGGAAACGTCTATGGCTGGAAGTCCCGCGGTCTTGTTCGCCTTGAGTGCCGATTCGAGGATCGGGTCATCCGGCAACAGGCTGTCGACGACGTAGTGGTCGACCGCCTTCCAGATCGCTTCGTCGCTCATACTGCCCTCCGCCGCCGACGATGAGCCAAAGCCTAGCCCAAAGAAAAAAGGGGGCCAACCGGCCCCTCTTCCCTCTTCGTAGTGTCGCCTGCCTTACTTGGCGGGCGCGGCCGGAACCTGGTCCAGCGACGGCGCGGGGCCGGCGATGGCGGTTGCCGACGCCTGGCGGCGGCGCTCCTCGAGGATCAGCTCGTCGCGCTTGGACGCGATCTGCTTTGCCGTCGCAATGGTGGCGCCGGTGCCGGCCGGGATCAGGCGGCCGACGATGACGTTCTCCTTGAGGCCTTCGAGCATGTCGGCCTTGCCGGAAACTGCCGCCTCGGTGAGGACGCGGGTGGTCTCCTGGAACGAGGCCGCCGACACGAACGAGCGGGTCTGCAGCGAGGCCTTGGTGATGCCGAGCAGCACCGGGACAGCCTCGGCCGGCTTGCGGCCTTCGCTGACCAGCCGATCGTTCAGCTCGTCGAAGTCCAGCCGGTCCAGCTGCTCGTCCTTGAGCATGCCGGAATCGCCCGGATCGGTGATCTCGACCTTCTGCAGCATCTGCCGGACGATGACCTCGATGTGCTTGTCGTTGATCAGCACGCCCTGCAGTCGGTAGACCTCCTGGATCTCGTTGACGAGGTACTTGGCCAGTTCCTCAACGCCCTTGATCGCAAGGATGTCGTGCGGTGCCGGGTTGCCGTCGAGGATGTACTCGCCCCGCTCGATGGTGTCGCCTTCCTGCAGATGAAACGGCTTGCCCTTCGGGATGAGGTACTCGACCGGCTCGAGCGGGTTGCCATGGGCATCCAGGGCACCCTCGTTCGGCTCGATGATCACGCGCCGCTTGTTCTTGTAGTCGCGCCCGAAGCGGATCGTGCCGTCGATTTCGGCAATGATCGCGTGATCCTTCGGACGGCGAGCCTCGAACAGTTCGGCAACGCGCGGCAGACCGCCGGTGATGTCCTTGGTCTTGGCGCTCTCGAGCGGGATACGGGCGAGGACGTCGCCGGGCACCACCTTCTCACCCTGGTCGACCGCGATGACCGCGTCCACTGAGAGCAGGTAACGGGCATCGCCGCCACGCTCCACCTTGGCGACGGTGCCGCCGCGGGTGATCGCAATGGCAGGACGGAGACCGTCGCCGCGCTGGTTGGTCCGCCAGTCGATGACCACGCGCTTGGTGAAGCCCGTCGTCTCGTCCGTGGTTTCCGCCACCGAGGTGCCGTCGACCAGGTCCTCGAACGACACCTCGCCCTCGACGTCCGCGAGGATCGGGCGGGTGTACGGGTCCCACTCGGCGATACGCTGGCCGCGCTTGACCTCGGCGCCGTCGTCCACACGGATCTTGGCGCCGTAGGCGACGCGATGCGTCGCGCGGTCCTTGCCCTCGGGGTCGAGGATGGCGATCGTCACGTTCCGGCCCATGGCGACAAGGATGCCGCCGCCGAGCTCGGCTACGTGCCGGTTGCGGATCTCGATCCGGCCCTCGGCGCCCGCCTCGAGGAACGAGGTATCGACCACCTGCGCCGTGCCACCGATGTGGAACGTGCGCATGGTGAGCTGGGTGCCCGGCTCGCCGATCGACTGGGCGGCGATGACGCCCACCGCCTCGCCGATGTTGACCGGCGTGCCGCGTGCAAGGTCACGGCCGTAGCAGGCGGCGCAGCAACCCTGGCGCAGTTCGCAGGTGAGCGGCGAGCGGATCTTGACCGACTGGACCTTGGCCGCCTCGATGGCGTCGACGTCCTTTTCGGTGAGCAGCGTGTTCTGCGCCACCAGGACCTCTCCCGAAACCGGGTCCATCACGTCCTCGGCCGTGGTGCGGCCCAGGATGCGCTGGCCGATCGTCGCCACGATCTGACCGGCATCGACGATGGGCTCCATCGTCAGGCCGGCCGAAGTGCCGCAATCGAGTTCGGTGATGATCGAGTCCTGCGCCACGTCGACCAGACGCCGCGTCAGGTAGCCCGAGTTCGCCGTCTTCAGCGCCGTGTCCGCGAGACCCTTGCGGGCGCCGTGGGTGGAGTTGAAGTACTCGAGAACGTTGAGGCCTTCCTTGAAGTTGGCGGTGATCGGGGTCTCGATGATCGAGCCGTCCGGACGCGCCATCAGGCCACGCATGCCGGCGAGCTGCTTCATCTGCGCCGGCGAACCACGCGCTCCCGAGTGGCTCATCATGTAGACCGAGTTGATCGGCTTCTGGCGTCCGGTCTCCTGGTCGATCTGAACGGCAGCGATGCCCTTCATCATCTCCTCGGCGACCTTGTCGCCGCACTTGGCCCAGGCGTCGACCACCTTGTTGTACTTCTCGCCCTGGGTGATCAGGCCGTCGTTGTACTGCTGCTCGAACTCCTCGACCTGCTTGCGCGCAGCGTCGACGATCGCCGCCTTGTTGGCGGGGATCACCATGTCGTCCTTGCCGAACGAGATGCCGGCGCGGGCGGCGTGCTTGAAGCCCAGATCCATGATCCGGTCGCAGAAGATGACCGTCTCCTTCTGGCCGCAGGCGCGGTAGACGGTGTCGATCATCTTGGAGATCATCTTCTTGGTCAGAAGCTGATTGACCACGTCGAACGGCACGGCCTTGTCCTTGGGCAGGAGCTGGCCGAGCAGCATGCGGCCCGGGGTCGTTTCCACGATTTTGGTGACGTAGTTGCCTTCGTCGTCGAAGGTCTTCACGCGGCCCTTGATCTTGGTGTGCATCGTGACGGCACCGGACGCGAGGGCGTGCTCGAGCTCGCCCATGTCCGAGAACGCCATGCCCTGCCCCGGCTCGCCCTCGTTCATGAGGGAGAGGTGGTAGAGCCCCAGCACGATGTCCTGGCTCGGCACGATGATCGGCTGGCCGTTGGCCGGGTGCAGGATGTTGTTGGTGGACATCATCAGCACGCGGGCTTCGAGCTGAGCCTCGAGCGAGAGCGGCACGTGAACGGCCATCTGGTCGCCGTCGAAGTCGGCGTTGAATGCCGCGCAGACGAGCGGGTGCAGCTGGATTGCCTTGCCCTCGATCAGGATCGGCTCGAACGCCTGGATGCCCAGGCGGTGGAGCGTCGGCGCGCGGTTGAGCAGGACCGGGTGCTCGCGGATGACCTCGTCAAGGATATCCCAGACCTCCGGCTTCTCCTTCTCGACCAGCTTCTTGGCCTGCTTCACCGTCGAGCTGAAGCCCTTGGCCTCGAGCCGCGAGTAGATGAACGGCTTGAAAAGCTCGAGCGCCATCTTCTTGGGCAGGCCGCACTGGTGCAGCTTGAGCTCCGGACCCACGGTGATCACCGAGCGGCCCGAGTAGTCGACGCGCTTGCCGAGCAGGTTCTGGCGGAACCGGCCCTGCTTGCCCTTGAGCATGTCAGACAGCGACTTCAGCGGCCGCTTGTTCGCGCCAGTAATTGTCCGGCCACGCCGGCCATTGTCGAACAACGCGTCTACCGCCTCCTGCAGCATACGCTTTTCGTTCCGAATAATAATATCCGGCGCCCGCAGCTCGATAAGGCGCTTCAACCGGTTGTTGCGGTTGATCACACGGCGATAGAGGTCGTTGAGATCGGATGTGGCGAAGCGGCCGCCGTCCAGCGGGACGAGCGGACGCAGCTCGGGCGGAATGACCGGAATGACGGTCATGATCATCCACTCGGGCTTGTTGCCCGAGACGATGAACTGCTCGACGATCTTGAGCCGCTTGGCGAGCTTCTTGGGCTTGAGCTCGGTGGTCGACTCCGCGATCTCGACACGCAGGTCCGCGGCGATCTTCTCGAGATCGAGCGCGATCAGCATGTCGCGGATGGCCTCGGCGCCGATTTTTGCGGTGAAGCTGTCGGCCCCGTACTCGTCCTGAGCGTCGAGGTACTGCTCCTCGGTCATCAGCTCATACTGGGTGAACGGGGTGAGACCCGGGTCCAGCACGACGAACTGCTCGAAATAGAGGATACGTTCGATGTCCTTGAGCGTCATGTCGAGCAGCAGCGCGATGCGGCTCGGCAGCGACTTCAGGAACCAGATGTGCGCAACTGGGGCGGCGAGCTCGATGTGGCCCATGCGCTCGCGGCGCACGCGGCTCAGCGTCACTTCGACGCCGCACTTCTCGCAGATGACGCCCTTGAACTTCATGCGCTTGTACTTGCCGCAAAGGCACTCGTAGTCCTTCACCGGCCCGAAGATGCGCGCGCAGAACAGGCCGTCACGCTCGGGCTTGAACGTGCGGTAGTTGATGGTCTCGGGCTTCTTGATCTCGCCGTA
>JAEZBF010000267.1 GCA_023427545.1 Pseudomonadota bacterium | reverse complement strand
GCACCAATCCGGTGAGCCAGACGATCGCCGCGGCTTTGTTCGGGCTCACACTGGGCGCCGAAGTGGACGTCATCGCCTACCTCGCCTCCCGCTACTTCGGGCTGCGCAACTTCGGCGGACTGTTCGGCGGACTGGTCGCAGCCCTGTCGCTGGGTACCGCCTTCGGGCCGCTGGCGGCGGGCCTGAGTTACGACCGTTTCGGCGGGTACTCCGAATTCCTGGTGCTGACAATGGTTTTGATGGGAGTGAGCAGCCTCGCGCTGGCCAGCCTGCGCCCGGCGCCGGTCTGGCCGGATCCGTCAGGCGGTGCGCAGGTACTCCGAGCCACCGACGTAGACGATGCCGGGGTGGAACTGTGACTGCGCCGCACCGGCGATGGCCGCGGCGAACTCGTCGGCCGACGGCAGCGGGGCGCGCCGGCGGGGTTCCAGCGCCGGGCCGTGCAGCCGGGTGAGTTCGTTCGTCCCGTCGATCATGTCGCCGGACACCACGGTGAAATGGATTCCGCGCCGGTGGAATTCGTGGCGCATGCCGTACATCGCGGTCTCGCCGGCCCGCATGCTGGCCGCGATCGGCGCGTAGCCCAGCGGGACCGCCTTGTTCGGATAGAAATGCGCCTGATGGCTGGTCACGAACACAACGCGGGAACCGGCGGGCATCATCGGCAGCGCCAGTTCGACCAGCCGACGCTGCGCGTCGCGGTTGAGCCGCATGGCGTAGGCCGGATCCGCACCGCTGTCCAGTCCCCCGGAGGCGTTGAGCACCAGGGTGTCCAGCCGGCCGAAGCGCTGACGGATCCCGGCGATCATGGTCTCCGCGGCGGCCTCGTCGGAGATGTCGGCAGCCACGGCCGAGGCGTGCCCGCCGGCATCGCGGATGGCGGCGGCGACGGCGTGCGCGCGACTGGCCTTCTCCCGGTAGTTCACGATCACGTGCGTACCGGGGTGGGCGAGCTGGTGGGCGACCTCCGCTCCGATCCCGCGGGAAGCACTGGTCACCAGGGCGATATTGGGTTCGCGCATGTCGGGGGTCCTTTCGCCGCGTATTCGGCCACGGTACACCCAATTTAAGAAAAATAAGAGATATTTAAGGTCACGGTGAGGTAGAGGTCGAGCGCAGTGTGCGGTGCTGCACCCGGTTCCCGCCGGCCCGCTTGGACCGGTACATCGCGGCGTCCGCGGCCCCGATGAGCTGGTCCAGGAACTGTGGATGCTCGGCCTCGACGTCCGCGTCGATCTCGGCTGCGCAGGTGCCCAGACTCGCGGTGAGCCGCACCGGCAACTCGGCGATACCCACCCGAATCCGCTCGACCATCTGGGCGTGTCGGGCCGGATCGAGCAGGTCGGCGACGACGAACTCCTCCCCGCCCAGCCGGCCCACCACGACACCGGGCCCGCTGTTGTGCCGCAGCACGCCGGCGATCCGCACCAGCGCCTCGTCACCGGCGGCGTGCCCGCGGGTGTCGTTGAGCTTCTTGAAGTCGTCGACGTCGATCATGGTCACGTTCACCACGGCCCGTCCACCGCGGTGTTCCAGCATCATCTGGTGCACGAACCGGTAGAACGACCGCCGGTTGCGCAGCCCGGTCAACGGGTCACGGTCAGATGACCGCAACTCGCGGCGCAGCGAGTACACCAGCGCGTGTACCCCGAGTGGCACACCGATGTTCAGCCCGACCACCAGCAGCAGCGAGGCGATCACCAGCGCATGGTCCCCGGTGTCGGCGTACAGCCGGAACGATGCGACCAGCGCGCAGAACAGGCCCACCGCGAAATTGGTCAGCACATGCACCAGATTGTGGAAGAAGGCGAGCAGACCGCCCACCGCGGCGAACATCGTGCAGCCCATCAGCGCGCCGTAGGACGTGGAGATCACCAGACAGCTCGCCGCGATCGAGGCCGAGCACACCGAGTAGAACAGCAGCGATTGCCTGCGGGTGGGCCAGCCCATCAACCAAAGCGAGCCGGCGGCCAGACCGCACACCACCGCCCCGACGGCCACCGCCCGGCTGGACGTGCTGGTCGGCCCGTAAGGGCTGGCCAGCATCAGCAGCGGAATCGCGGTGAAGAAGGCGGTGAAGCCGAAGGCGGCCAACCGCCAGGGCTGATCGAGGCGCCGGTCGTGCAGGTAGGCGCTGAACCAGTGGAACTGATCGGCATTGCGCAGTATTCGGCCGACCCGTCCCCCAGACATCAGCAACAGTGTGCACCTTAATTACGCATCCGTCACCTCTTATCTGGGGGCGAGTTGTC
Source organism: Pseudomonadota bacterium (assembly GCA_023427545.1). GTDB lineage: Bacteria > Pseudomonadota > Alphaproteobacteria > Rhizobiales > Devosiaceae > JAEZBF01. Next base: position 956 of record JAEZBF010000267.1, on the reverse strand, counting down.
GGACCCTTGATCTTTACTGTCCAGTTCCCCGGAACCGGGCCGTGACATCACCCAGCCGCCGCTCGCCCAACAAACGAGAGGAAGACCGATGCTCTGGGCAATCGGTGCGTTCGCTTTGGTCATCGCGGCCGGTCTCGGCGCCGTCGCGATCATCGTCCGGCGGCTGGCCGCCATGGAGGCCGAGACCGACAGCGGCGAGCCGGAGACGTGAGACAGATCAGTGCGTGAGGGCGGCGCGCAGCGGGCGGATCAGATCCCCGCGCTGCCCGATCGCGACGTCGTCGAGGCCGAGCCAGCCGGCCATCGACCGCAGCTGCGGGGCCAGGGCGTCGGCGACCAGTGCCGGATCGCGGCCGTCCTCGGTGAACGCACCGACGACCTGCAGGGCACCGGCAGCCCGGTCGGCCTTGAGGTCGACCCGGCCGACGAGTTCCCCGTCCAGTAGGAACGGCCACACGTAGTAGCCGTACTGCCGCGTGCTGGCCGGGGTGTAGATCTCGCTGCGGTAGTGGAAGCCGTCGAACAGCCGCTCCATCCGGGGCCGGAAGAAGATCAGCGGGTCGAACGGGCACAGCAGCGCGGTGCCGCGGTCCCGGCGCGGAATCCTCTGCCCGGCCCGCAGATAGGCCGGTGCGTTCCAGCCCGCCACGTCCACCGGTTCCAACTCGCCCGCGGCGACCAGCGCGGCCACCGCCGGCTTGCTCTGCTTGGGGTTGAGCCGGAAGTAGTCGCGCAGGTCCGGTTCGGTGGCCACCCCGAGCGCGCCGGCCGCCCGCAGGATCAACTCCCGCACCGCCTCCTCGTCGGAGACCTCGCGGGCCAGCACCTCGGGCGGCAGCACCCGTTCGGCGAGGTCGTAGTGCCGCGCGAAGCCGACCCGCGTCGCGGTGGTCAGCACCCCGGCCGACCACAGCGCCTCGGCCACCCACTTGGTGTCGCTGCGGTCCCACCACGGA
>JAEZBF010000205.1 GCA_023427545.1 Pseudomonadota bacterium | reverse complement strand
CACCATGAGGGCTACTGAGAACCCGGCGCTCCGGAGGACCTCATGGTGAGCCTGTCGAACCGCGAGGTCCGGGCCCTCACACCGGCGGCATCAGCTCGCTGCGGCGCCTGGGCTTGAACGGCGCCATGCCTTCGTTGGCCAGCGCATCGGCGCGCTCGTTCCACTCGTCGCCGGCATGCCCCTTGACCCAGTGCCACCGGATGGTGTGGCGCTTCACCGCCTCATCGAGGGCCTGCCAGAGTTCGACGTTCTTGACCGGCTTCTTGTCCTTGGTCCGCCAGCCGTTCGCCTTCCAGCCGTGGATCCACTGCGTCAGGCCGTTCTTGACGTACTGGCTGTCGGTGTGGAGCTCGACTTCGCACGGGCGCTTCAGCGCGTTGAGCGCTTCAGTCGCCGCGGTAAGCTCCATACGGTTGTTCGTGGTCAGCGCTTCGCCGCCCTTGAGCTCGCGGATGGTGTCGCCGTAGCGGAGCACCGCGCCCCAGCCGCCCGGGCCCGGATTTCCCGAGCAGGCGCCATCGGTATAGATCACGACGGGTGCGCTCATGCGGCGGGGGCAGCGGCCCGCAGCTCGCGCGGCAGGTTGAAGACGATCCGCTCGCGCTGCATGCCGCTCGCGCTCACCTTGATGTCGTAGCGCTGCGCGAAGGCCTCGATCACCTCGTCGACCAGGGTTTCGGGCGCGGAGGCGCCGGCCGTGATACCGAGCCGGCGCACGCCCTCCAGCCGGCTCCAGTCGATCCGGTCCGCGCGCTCGACCAGCATCGCCTTTGCGCAGCCGGTACGCTGGGCGACTTCCACGAGCCGCACCGAGTTCGAGGACTCGGGTGCGCCGACCACGATCATCGCATCCACCTCGGGGGCGACGCGCTTGACCGCTTCCTGCCGGTTGGTGGTCGCGTAGCAGATGTCTTCCTTGTGCGGTAGCGCAATGCTCGGGAAGCGCCGGCGCAGGGTGGCAACGATCGCGCTGGTGTCGTCGACGGAGAGCGTGGTCTGCGTCACGAAAGCGAGCTTGTCGGGATCGCGCGGCGTGAATGCCTCGGCATCCGCAACGGTCTCCAGCAGGGTGATGGCGCCGGGGGGAAGCTGGCCCATCGTGCCCACCACCTCGACGTGCCCCGCATGGCCGATCAGCACGACCTCGCGCCCTTCGGAATGGTGCCGGTGGGCCTCGATATGGACCTTGGAAACGAGCGGGCAGGTGGCATCGAGGAAAAACAGGTTCCGCTCGCTTGCGGCCGCGGGCACCGACTTCGGCACGCCGTGCGCCGAGAACACCACCGGCGCGCCGGTATCTGGTATCTCGTCGAGCTCTTCGACGAACACCGCGCCCTTCTCGCGCAACCCATCCACCACGTACTTGTTGTGCACGATGGCATGCCGGACATAGACCGGCGCGCCGTAACGCTCGAGCGCCAGCTCGACGATCTGGATCGCCCGGTCGACACCTGCGCAGAACCCGCGCGGGGCGCAGAGGATGATGTCGAGGCGTGGCTTGGCGGCAAGGTCCATGCCGCCTCAGATGCGGTGCCCCGCCTGCGCCGTCAAGCCATGTTGCGGCTCTGTCAGGGCAGGGGCACTATGCACGTTGCGACAGACAAGGCTTCCAACTGTGACGCTCGCCCAGGAAATGTTTGCGATTGCTCCAGCTTTCGGCCGGGCAACGATATCATCCTTCCAAGCGGGCCTTCTGACAGGCAAGGCATTGTGGCTGCACCGCGTTTATGCCCGCGAGCTGCCGGTCGTCCCCTCGATCGCGCTGACGCGCGCGGCGTGGGAAGGGCTGCAAGCGGAGCGACGCCGTGGCGAAGCGCGGCTGCGCGCACATTGGGTGGCAACCCTGTTTCGTCTGGTCCCGCGCGAGGGATCGCCGCCCCAACTGGTGGTGCGAACGTGCGCGCCGCAACACCGCGCCGGCCTCATGCCGGCCCGCATCGCCCTTGTGGCGCCTCATAGCGCCGAAGAGGCGGTCGATCCCCTCCATGCTTTCGGACACGCCATTTCCGATGCATTCGCCTCCTACGGGCCGGCGGAGACGGCCCTGCGTAGCGCGCGGGATCGCGAGATCGTGCTCGTTCAGGCGATGGCCGACGGGGAACTCGTGCGCTTCCTTACCCGCGACGCGCAGACGGGTGTTCTCGGGCCTGCCCGCACGGATGCCGACCCGCTCCCCAAGCTTCCGCCCGGCGCCGGCGAGCTGGTACGGGTTCTCGATGCGGAAGCCGGCCACCACGTCTGCGTCACGGCGGCGGTGAGCGGCAGCCGTGTCGTTCTCGTCTCGGCTCGCTCGATGCAGATGAGCGCCGCGGCCGAGCTCGAGGCGGCCGTCGATCGTGTCAACGCAGGTGTCTGGTCGCCCCGCGATGCGGTCGGCCGCATCGACCCTTCGCGCCTGCCGCAGCTGCTGCACCCGCGCCTGCGATCCGGCGGCTCGGGCGAGCCGATCGCGACGGGTTTAGGAGTGTCGCCGGGGGCAGCCAGCGGGCTCGTCGTCTTCACGGCGGAGGATGCGGCGCGCCAGCGGGCGCGGGGCCGCCACTGCATCCTCGTAGTCACCGAAACCGGCCCGGGCGACATCGAGGGGATGAAGGCGGCGACCGGCATCCTCACTGCCCGCGGCGGCATGACCAGCCACGCCGCCGTGGTTGCGCGCATCACCGGACGGCCCTGTGTCGCCGGGGTGCGCACCCTCACCGTCGATCCTGCGGCAATGACCTGCCGCATCGGCAACGAGGAGTTCCGCTCCGGCGATCGCCTCACGATCGATGGCACCGATGGTTCGGTCTATCGCGGCGCCTTGCCGCTCAGCCAGCCGCACATCGGCGGCGCCATGGGCCAGCTGCTCGATTGGTCCGACGCGACCCGCCGGATCGAGGTACGCGCGAACGCCGAGACGGTCGAGTCCGCGCGCACCGCGCTGAACTTCGGCGCCGAGGGCATCGGGCTCGCCCGCTCGGAGCACATGTTCTTTTCGCAGGAGCGCATGGTTGCGCTGCGGCGGATGATCCTCTCGGAGAACGAGGACGACCGTGCCGAGGCGCTGACCGGCCTCGTCGATTTCCAGTCCGGGGACTACTCGGCGATCTTTTCGACGATGCAGGGCCGCCCGGTTACGGTCCGCCTGTTCGATCCGCCCCTGCACGAGTTCCTGCCGCGCAGCGAGGAGGACATCGACGAGACTGCCGCCTCGCTCGGCCTCAAGGCGCAGGCACTTCGCCTACGCCTCGAACGCATCGCCGAGATCAACCCGATGCTGGGCCACCGCGGCTGCCGCCTGGCCATCACCTATCCCGAGATCCTCGAGATGCAGATGCAGGCGCTGCTTGCAGGTGTGCGCGCCGCGTCGGCCGGCGACGCCGAGCCCGTCAGCCTCGAGATCATGGTGCCGTTCGTCTCGTCCGTGCACGAGGTTACCTGGCTGCGCGAGCGCGTCATGGCTGCGGTGGAAGCCGGCGACCTGCCGGAGGAGGCACGCCGCCGTTTCTCCTTCGGAACCATGATCGAGCTGCCGCGGGCTGCTCTGCGCGCCGCCGAGATCGCGAGCTCGGTCGACTTCTTCTCCTTCGGCACGAACGATCTGACCCAGACCACCTACGGCATCTCGCGCGACGATGCGCCGGCGTTCCTCGCCGCGTACCAGCGCAAGGGCCTCTACGACTTCGACCCGTTCGTGACGCTGGACCAGAAGGGCGTCGGCGAACTCATCGCCATCGCCATCGAGCGCGGCCGCGCCGCCAACCCCAACCTCAAGATCGGTATCTGCGGTGAGCACGCCGGCGACCCGGCATCGCTTCGGTTCTTCGCCGGCCTGCCGATCGACTACGTCAGCTGCTCTCCCTATCGGGTGCCCGTTGCACGGCTGACGCTGGCGCAGGCCGCAGAGTAGGCAAAGCGCTCTTCGACTCGCCCTCGTGGTTCGACAGGCTCACCATGAGGGCTACTGAAGCACCGGGTTCCCGGAGGACCACGTGGTGAGC